>CATOOV010000019.1 GCA_951801955.1 uncultured Lachnospiraceae bacterium | reverse complement strand
TAAATACTTGTGTCTGTTTTTAGATTTCCATGTTCCCATAACGCAAGTATAACACAAACCACCACGTTTGGCTACCTTAACCCACCGTCTAAAGCCAGTGGGATTGCGGTAGCCATTTTTTCAAAAGCAGGAGTTATTTTCCATCTGGATATACCAAATGTTTTTCATCAATCTTATATAACGTCTGTGTCAGATAGCGGTTGGCAAGATAATTTGCCATGCCAAGATTCATATCCAAATAATTTCCACAGTCTTTGGGGCTTGCCCCTGGCACTTCCCCTTTAAAGTCCCGGATAAATTCATACAATTCTGTAATCAATTGCACGATGTCTTTGGATTCATAATCTCCTGCCAAAAGCAGATAAAACCCTGTACGGCATCCCATCGGACCAAAATAGATCACCTTATCTTTATATTGCGGCTCATTGCGCAGGTAGGTTGCTGCTAAGTGTTCAATCGTATGGACTTCCGCCGTATTCATTACAGGCTCGTCATTGGGCGAAGTCATGCGAAGGTCAAAAGTTGTAATAACCTCTTTTCCTACATAATCTTTTCTTGATACATAAATGCCAGGTTCCAGTTTGATATGATCGATTGTAAAGCTCGTAATCTTGTCCATTTTTGTTGCTCTCCCTTCGCTATATTTTTATCTCATCAAAGAAGGCTCCCGCTTCTGTAAATGGTGAGTAAAACAAATTTATCTCAGTGGGAGATAGTCTCCAATTGAAATAAAAGCAGTTTTACAAAACCTTCTCAGAAATTTTAGAAAAGAATTTCTCCGCCTCTTTGGGCAATTCTGGTAATTCTGTGATATAGGGCACTTGGGCTTCTATTGTTCCATAACCTGTTTTGGCATGGATAAATGGAACTCCCGCCTCCTTGGCCGCAAGATAATCGCCCTGTGTGTCTCCCACATAAACAGCCTGTTCTAAATGATTGCGTTCTTTTACCAGGCGAATGTTATATCCTTTTTCCCGCCCGGTTTTGCCAAAACTCTCATAATCTTCAAAATAGGCTTCCAACTTGTGATATTCCAAAAATGCTTCTATATACCCCACTTGGCAATTACTGACAATATAGAGATGGTATCCCAGTTCCTTCAATTTCTGTAATGTGTCCTCTAACCCTTTTTGCAACTGTCCCCCATGGCGGCGAATATATTTATTTTCTTCCTCACAGCAATATTCCAACAACTTCCGCCGCGTGGCAATATCATATTCCCCAAAAAGAATATCCGCAATCTCGTACATACTCTTTCCCATAACCCCCTGGACCATTTCCGTTGTAATTTCCTTTGTAACGTCTGGTCGTTTTGCAAGGGCTTCTTCCCAGGAAACCGCCACTTCTTCGGAGGAATCCCACAATGTTCCATCCAGATCAAATAAAATTCCTTGTTTCATCATTTCCTCCATGATTTGTCTTGATTCTATCTCATTCTATCACGGTCCCCCCTCAAAGTCTATACCTATGACACGCCAAATGGCACGATGGGGCGCCCTTGGGTATGAAATGTATTGGTTATTTGTATAAAAAAGCTTACTTTGAGATTTATTTCATTGTTCATCCTGGGGCAACATCTCCATTATTTTATTCAAAAGTATGTATACTGTAGTTGTAAAGTATTTCGGACACAAATCCGCCTTGTTTAAATGCAGCTCTTTTGCTCTGGAAATTGCAGATTTTACTTTTTCTATATTATAATCGGAAGGATTGATATGTTTTTTGTCTTCCAATGGAGCAAATAAATCCCGAAGCCGTGTTCGAAAATGATCTGTTTTTTCATATGCATGTGTATCTGTAACAGCAAAAGCTTTATCTGTATCAGTTGGTGTATCATGATGGAGCAATAGCCAAATTTCGAAAAATGGATTGCTAATGGCATATCCATAGTTTTTTGCCTGACACATGGCTATTGCATCATTCCATTCCTCATAATAGGTCTTACCATCATATGGATTAATCATTTCATTCGACCAGTTTTTGTCAACATCGGTAACAATCCAAAATTCATCATCTGGATATTGGGTAAATTGATATATATCATTTTTTTCCAATTTGAATTGCTCAATCCGTTCTACCAACTGCTTTGGACGAACCTTACTAAGTATTTTCGCCTGTTCAGATGTCCTGCACTTTGGAGCAGTGTGGACTGCATCTTCTGCTACAGAAATAAATTGTATTTTACTTCTGATTTCACTAAATAAATCAGAAATTCGTTCAAAGTATTCTTCCTCCGTAACACTGCCTTCAAAAGACAAGAATATAATTTTACTTGTCGCAGGTCTTACTGACCGATATGGGTTCTCATGGTTAAATGGGATACGGCTTGTGATAAGGGGCATCAAAAATCCCTCCTTATCATCGGAATAGCACCAAACCTTCCGCTCAAATATGCTTTAAGTACATCCTGTCCTTCCCGCAAATTAAAATCGGAAAAAGGACGCAAGCGAGACTCACCTAAATTATTTTTTTCAATAAACCAAATTTCTTCCTGCTTAAAATCATTTATATTGATGAGATTTACATCATGTGCAGTAAAGATAATCTGATTATAGGTATTTTCACAGCAATCCATAAATTCATTCAGCAAATATTGAGAGAGTTTAGTATGGAGGCTGCGATCAATTTCATCCACAAAATAGATTGCATGGCTATCTTCCCTCATTGCAAAAAGCATCGGAAGCAAATCTAATAATCGCTGGGTTCCATCAGATTCTTCATCAATATCAAACTGAACAGGTTTTTCATTCAACTTGTGTGTAAATTTAAGTTGCACAAGAACAGTTCTTTTTTTCTTGTTCTCAGCAAAAATAAAATACTTCCCTGCAAAATTTACAATTCCATTTCGAATATCTTCAATATCCTCGATAAGTTCTTGGGGCACTTGTAACTTTTCTGCAAAATCATGAAAATCAATTTCTCTACTTGCAACGGAAATGTCAAATACGCCTGTGTCCATTTTACGGAGCATATCACCAATATAAGCACGTAGCTCAATATCTGCTTTCATACGAATAGGCAAAGCCCTGATTTTGGATTCTGGAAAAATGATTTGAAGATTTTGAAACCAAGCAACAATTTTTTCTGCCTTTTTTATCCCATTGTCATGCAGTTTATAAAGGAATAGCTGATTTCTCTGATTCTCCTGAATACTTTCTTTTAAGAGTTCAGCTAACTCCCTCTCCTTTGAATCCCTACGTGCAAACTTTGATTCAATGTCAATTTCAGTTTTGCCAACATTATCTGTTACACGAGTGAATAATGGTATAAAACCCTTTTTTGCCAGCTGCATGAACCATTCTTCATGAACTTGGTAACGATCCACTGAAAAACCATACTCATAAACTTCTTCGTTCAAATAGAAGACAAACTGGAAAGTAGAGATGCCTTTTAATTCTTCAAAATCTCCCTTAAATTGATCAATTCTAATTCCCTTACCACTCTTTTGACCATCAACAATAAAGTCACGGGCAAAGGCAATTGATTTAATAAAAGATGATTTACCAGATGCGTTTGGACCGAAGAAACCGCCTCTTCTAAGCACCTTCCATGCACCATTTTTGGTAGGAAGGGACTTAAAAAAACGATCATCCGCCATAGCTTGAACAGGGAACATGCTAAATTCAACTGGATGCCCGATTGATTTGAAATTACTAACGACATATTGTAAAAGCACGAGAACTCCCTCCTTTACTAAATTATTTTCAGTTCTTCCAGCCAGTATCCCATACTTTGTTTTGATATCTGAAAAAACAGATGGCTCTTCGATTCTATTATTGCCAAAGCCAGGATTATTATCGCAGAAATGATTTTCGTTTGATGACAATCTCCCCAAAGCTATCGTTGTTTTCATTTCGCTTTTAAAATATATGCCACATTGCATTTTGGAATACACGTTAGGACAAGTTAGAAATTTTTATAAACTTCTTCTGAAATTATTTTTCTTTAAAAATCTGCCACTCTTTTTACTGCCAGTTTTGTTTACTTTTCAAGCGGCAGATCTTTATCATAACTTTTTCATTTCATATTCACAATATTATTTTCCGTCACATGAAGAGTCTTCTGCTGTGTTAATCAGCAAAGCCAATTCCTCCAACTGTTTTTCATCTACTGTATTTGGCGCTTCCGTCATAAGGCAGGAAGCATCCTTTACTTTTGGAAATGCAATCACATCCCGGATAGATTCACACTGCATCATAAGCATCACCATACGGTCCAAGCCATAAGCAAGCCCTGCATGGGGCGGAACCCCATATTTAAATGCATTCAGTAAAAATCCAAACTGTTCATAAGCCTGTTCTTTTGTAAATCCCAATACTTTCAGCATTTTCTCCTGAATATCATCCTGATGGATACGGACAGAACCTCCGCCTAATTCTGTGCCATTTAACACAATATCGTATGCTTTGGCACGCACAGCCCCAGGATCGGAATCAATTTTGTCCCAGTCTTCTTCCATTGGCATAGTGAACGGATGATGCATGGCAACAAAACGATTTTCTTCTTCTGACCACTCCAGTAGCGGGAAATCTGTAATCCACAGGAAATTGTATTGGTCTTTGTCAATCAACTCCAATTGTTTTCCAAGTTCCAATCGAAGCCCTCCTAATACCTCCCAAACAATCTTATTTTTATCTGCTGCAAACAACAGCAAATCTCCTGGCTCTCCCTTCATTTTTTCAACCAAGGCCATTAATTCATCTTCTGTCAAAAACTTTGCAAAAGAAGATTTATATGTCCCATCTTCATTGACTGCAAGATAGGCAAGCCCTTTTGCCCCATACCCTTTTGCAAATTCTACCAGCTTATCTATTTTTTTGCGCGGCATGGCTCCCTGCCCCTTCACATTAATTCCACGGACAGAACCGCCCTGTTCCAACGCTCCAGTAAATACGCCAAACCCACAGTCCGAAACCGTCCCAGATACGTTTACCAGTTCAATGCCAAAACGGGTATCCGGCTTATCAGAGCCATATCGGTCCATTGCCTCCTGCCAGGTCATCCTTGGAATGGGAAGAGAAACGTCAACCCCCACGGCTTCCTTGAATACATATTGCAGCAGCCGCTCATTGACATCAATCACGTCATCCACATCCACAAAAGACAGCTCCATATCTGCCTGGGTAAACTCTGGCTGACGGTCTGCACGTAAATCTTCATCCCGAAAACATCTGGCAATCTGGAAATACCTGTCATAACCAGAGCACATCAAAAGCTGTTTAAACAATTGGGGGGACTGGGGAAGCGCATAAAAGTTCCCAGGGTGCACACGGCTTGGCACCAAATAATCCCTCGCTCCTTCCGGCGTAGATTTCGTCAAGATGGGCGTTTCAATTTCCAGAAACCCTTCTTGTTCCATAAATCTTCGCAGCAGCATAGACACTTTGCTTTTCATCATCAGGTTCCGCTGAATATCGGGTCTCCTTAAATCCAGATAACGATAGCGAAGGCGCATATCCTCCTTTGTCAGAGAATTTTCTTCAATGGGGAATGGCGGCGTCTCAGACTCTGACAACACGCGGATGTTTGCAGCAATTACTTCAATGTCTCCCGTTTTAAGGTTTTCATTTACCGCCGCAGTTCTCTTCTGTACGGTTCCTGTCACTGCCACTACAAATTCACTTCTCAAAGTCTCTGCTTTGGCAAACCCTTCGCTTCCCACTTTCGGTTCGTCAAACACAATCTGAAGAAGACCAGAACGGTCTCTCAAATCGATAAATATCAAACTCCCTAAATTCCTTCTCTTTTGCACCCAGCCCATAACAGTAACCGTTTCGCCAATATCAGAATTTGAAACTTCTGTACATCTATGGGTCCTATGCAGCCCCTTCATTGATTCAGCCATATTAATTTCCTCCTTATCCAATCCTAATCACGATTAAAAAATTCCTTAAATTCCGTATATCCTTCTGCAGTTAATTTTTCTTTTTGGAACTTTTTATTTTTATTCATGCGTGCCACCAAAACCTGTTTGCCATTTTTTCGCTCATTTTGTGCCTGCCGAACCACCTGTGCCATTTTCTCGGCTGGATAATTTTTCTCGATCAAGTATGCAATCTTTTCAGACTGTCCTGGCACTTGAAAACCACTCTCCAAGAGCAACAAAATAATGCGCTCAAACCCAATGGAAAATCCACATGCCGGGATATCCTTTCCTGTAAATTTTCCAATCATTTTGTCATAGCGTCCACCGCCGCCGCAGCTTCCGCCAAATTCCGGCATGGCAATTTCAAATATCGTTCCTGTATAATAAGACATGCCACGCACCAGCGTAGGATCAAATACCAATGCAAACTCTGCCTCCTTGGTATCATTGACACAAGATGCAATTTCTTTTAAACTGTCCGCAGCCTCTTTTTCCAGGAAATCACCCAAAGTTTCTGCCAGGTAAGAAATGCCTTCTGCCACATCCTCTTTCCCTTCCATCTTCCGAAATAAGTCAAGGTATTTTTCTATGGACTCCTTCTCAAACCCACTTTCTTCCAGCTCTTTTGCCACGCCCTCCAGACCAATCTTGTCCATTTTATCTAAAGTAATAAACACCGAATCCCAAGCTTCCTCCAAAAATCCACTGTAGGCAGCCATGGCTTTCAAAATTCTCCGCTCATTGATTCGGATCTGGAAATTTTGAAATCCAAGCTTTCCAAGTGTGGTGGTGGTTGCAAGTATCAATTCAATCTCTGCGAGATTGGTGGGTTCCCCTAAAATATCAATATCACATTGCATAAATTGGCGGTATCTGCCTCTCTGCGGGCGGTCCGCACGCCACACATTTCCCATCTGCAATGCCTTAAATGGGGAAGGCAGGTTATTTGAATTGTTGGAATAGAAACGTGCAAGGGGAACTGTCAGGTCATAACGCATCCCAAAGTCTACCACGTCTGCTTCCTCTTTTGCCGTCTCTAAATTTAATTTCTCCCCCCGTTTCAATACTTTAAAAATTAATTTTTCATTTTCCCCACCCTGCTTGCTGCTGAGATTTCCAATATTTTCCATGCAAGGCGTCTCAATGGGCGTAAACCCAAAACTGCGGTATGTTTCCTTAATCACATTCATCACATAATCCCGAACCTGCATTTCCTCCGGTAAAATATCTTTCATGCCATTTACAGGCTTCTTCGCCAATGCCATCACTGATTCCTCCATTTCCTATTCTGTTATTTACTACGTCTTCTTTTTCTACTTTTACAGACATTATCTTATAAACTGTTCCATGCTTTCCCGTTTCCGCTCTATCATTTCCTCCCCCGTTCTAAATAATTTGTGATGTCTTTTACATTTTCTGTCCGCCTAACACGGACTCCTGCGCCTTCTTCTGATTCATAGACATATTTTATGGAGGCTCCAGCGCCAAGTACCACGATCGACTGCTTTTCCTCCATAATGACATCAAATCGAGTATTACGTTGTATGATTGTGTATTACTTGATTTTTCCACTTTTTCAAAATTCTATTATTGAGTATTATGTTTTACTACGCAAAGATCATTTGTTGGAGTTTTGTTGGACTAGCTCATTTTATATTGGACTAACCTTTTATATTAGACTCCGACCTTTATGCCATCTCAAAGTTCCTCCTAAGGAAACTTTTGCACTCAATGCTAAATTAAAATATCTTGATTTGATTAAAAACCTGTTCTATGGAATTCTTTTTCTTATCCTCGGTTGCTTCAGCATAAATATCTATTATTATCTGAATATCCTTATGCCCCATGATAGACTGGATTACTTTGATATTCACATCCGCTTCACACAATCTCGCACAAAATCCAAACACGATGTTTGGGAAATGTCGGTCTGAGCCATGGATGGAGAATATCACCCGGTTGTGTACAGTTTCCATTTCTGTCATCAGAACATTTAGAAATTCTTCTGTCCTTAACACTTGGAACAACGTTTGTATTTATTCCCGCGAGCAATGTAACCAAAGGGCACTTAGGAAAATAGACATGCTTGCATGGATATTTGACGGTGCTATGCGCCAGTGGTGCATGTGAAGCATGGACCGAAACGGAGTGTAGACAGCCGCGAGGGTAAGTGCCCTTTGGGTTTTCTTATTTAACAACTGGATAACACCGTTAGCTGGATTGGCTCTAGCAGATACCCTCAACTCACTTTTTGTTGGCATATAACGGTCAAACATGACATATGTATTCCTCCTTCCATTGCCAAGGAGAGAATCCATCAGCGTGTCTCTTGATCCAAGATAATTGAAATACCTTTCTGCACCACTTCAGTAACAGTCATTTCAGAAGAATCCGCATATTCTTTTAATTTCTCATAGTCCTCTGGCTTCATTCTAACGCTAACAACTTTTTCTTTGGTAACGTCAGCCTTTGGTCTTCCTGCTTTCGCCATTACGCATCCCTCCTTATGACTATTATATTTTTGTCATACAAAAATGTCAAGTAAAAGTTTCAGCTATTCAACCTTGAAGCCTTCAAGGAGGCAACCAGGTTAGCAAAAAACAACGAAAGTACGACATGCAATATAAAATCCAAGCCATAAAACTAGCAAATTCTGTAATCCTCCCTGCATATTTCATCCTTCTTGCCTCCCCGTCTGAACGTATAAATACTTTGATAAAAAACCGTTCCTTTCGTGTACTTAAATTTTAGCCGCCATAAAAATTTCAGAACATTTTCATAACAGTTTTTCAAGTCCCGGCAAAGGCTCTCACTCAGCCTGTTATATACAATCGGTCCTACGGTGTGAATTACATACTCGCAGGGAAGATTATATGCTTTCGTCAAAGTGGCCGTGCCTGTTGGTTCCTCATAATTTATACCATACCTCAACCGTCTTCGGCTCATGATATGGCTGCATTCTTCCCGAAGCTGCATCCCTGCCGCGCTGTGAATGGCATTGTCAATACATCTGTGACAGGGAACAAAACATCCTAACATCTGTGAATTGGCAGCATTCACAATTGCCCCCACTTCCAGCCTTGTGATATCCCCCTGCCAGACAGACAGTTTATCTGCGTATGGATTTTTACTGCCATACTGCTCCTCTACGGTAGGAATATCTGTCAGTATAACAATTCCTTTTTCCTTGGCCTCCTCCGTCAAAAAATCGTCCTGTACCTTCAGCACGTCATCCGGCATGTAACGCGGCATGCGGATATTCATAAGGGAGCGGAGTGCCATTCTCTTCTCATCATAGCTATCTCCCACCTCCAACTCCTTATACTGCACGGAATCCTCCTTAAACTGTTCCAGCAGATAATCCAGTCTTTTTTCCTGTTCCCCATTCTGTGCCATATTGAAAAATTCCTTTCCTGAAACCATTGATTCCGCCTGCATTTATGGCAGTTCCAATTTCAAAATATTTTGATTCCCACGAGGCTCCCCTGAAATACTGTCAAGATACCCGCCAATAAACGACGCCGACTTTTTCCATGCATTCAGCAATTCCCTATTCTGTCTTGCCTGCTCCAAATGTCCCGAAAAATAAGCATAGTTTACCTCTGCGAAATACTCTGCCATAACACCCTTCTTTTCATTATCTTGCAAACCGTACAGCTCTGCCTTTGCCTGTTCATAGCTAGAAGCCAAAAAGAATTCCTTCGCATATGTATCAAATTCCAGCAATTCTTTTGAAGTACAATGATTCTCCTCTGCCCACGCAGCTACCAGGACAGGACTTGTCTCATAAAAAAGCTCTCCTTTTTTCAGACCAATGTCTGCATACTGGTTAGGCGAAACAGACAGGGCAGAAGTTGCCACCTCATAAAAACCCCCTTGTTCTTCCATATGTTGTATATGGAGATGCCCCGTAAAGTTTGCAATCACGCTATAATTACTGTAAAGCCTAAGAACATCTTTGCCGTTTTCTATCACATATCCCGTCTCAAACAAGCTGTGTTTCAGCAGGTTCTGGTGGCTGAATGCAAGAACCCGGCTGCCATGTTCCTGTGCATCCCTTAGCTGCTCCTTCATCCATTGCAGGGTTTCTTCTGGCACACTTCCCGGTTTTCCCCCATTTACATCCACCATCAGTAACCGCAGCCCGGGAACAAGTTCCCATATGTAGCTGGAAGATGCCCTGTCCCGCGAGTATGCATCCGCAAATCCAAATGATGCATACATTTCTTCAAATCCAGCCTCTGAAATACTTTCTGCAAGTTCATAACCGTCCTGTGAAAAAGATGCGGCATTTCTATTATTCAAATCATGGTTTCCTGAAAGCACAAGTACTGGTATTCCTGCTTCTTCTATTTTCCTCAGTTTCTCTGTTAAATCTTCATGGCTCTTTTTCGCCCCATTGAAAGTCAGATCACCGGTAAGTATCAGGGCATCCGGCTTCCGCTTTATCACCGTATCGGTAAAAGCATCCGCCAATTCTTCTGAATACGCCATTGTCTTGCCGTCTGAATGCCCGATTAATCCCATGAAATATGCCCCATGGTCTGTCAGCGCCGGAGACAAATAATGCAGATCCTCATTGATGCCAACCGCCCGTCCCCCAAATTCCTCCGGCACAACTGCTTCACCCAGATTCAGACGAACCAAAGACATATTCCTGTGCTCCCACATCAGCTTCTCAAATGGGAAACGAATAATGGTAGGCGTATTAAATCCCGCCCCGAGCTCCAGTAATAGAAACAAACCTCTGTTCCATAAGCTGCCTATAAAATTCTTTCCCTCTTGCTGTAATAAAGTACAGTGTTTTATCGTCTGCCAGCATTACATCAATCACTCTTGTAACTGGATGTCCGCTCCCGTCTGCATTTCGATAGCGTATATTCTATTTTAGATTTTGATGTAAAACACGCTTTGCGGTGACAGGATCGTCAACCGCAAAGCGTATTTCTCATTGTTACTCTGTGACTGCAAGGCATTGTTTTATATCATCTGCCACATCTGCAATCGTATATTTTTTCATTTCCTCTTCCATCGCCTTTTGAATACATGCCAGCTTACCATCCATTACAGCATGGATATTATTTCCTACCGGACAGTTCGGGTTCGGATTCTCATGGAAATGGAACAACTCCCCCTTCTCCAACAAGTCAACCGCCAGATACACATCATAGAACGTAATCTGGTCAATGGATCTGGTGGTCGTTGTACCGCCGGTTCCTCTTGCTACTTCAATCAATCCTGCATTTCTAAGCTGCGAAAGGATTTTTCGTATGATAACCGGATTTACATTGATGCTGGACGCAAGGAAATCACTGGTAATCTTATAATCCTCCCCAAAAATCTCCATACAGGCAAATACATGAATTGCAATTGTAAATCTGCTGGATATCTGCACACTTCCACCTCCAAGCCGTTTTTATTTATATTATACCGTTTTCTGATGTAATATCAATCATTACATTTTTTCCAAACAAAAAGCAATAACACTGTAAGAACAGAAACTGGTACTGTTACTGTATACTCACTAGGTGAAAAAAGCTCAGTTATCGTACCAACAGCCACACCAACTAAGCCTGTGCCAAAACTGATGGCCAGACTGAAAAACAGTGATACCGCTATACCTTCCCAGTCAAGTTTCTCTCCAACATCAACTGTCCTTTCCCGCGATGTATCAGGCTTCACAAGAAAACGTATACCAATGAATTAAGTCTGTATTTTTATGCTTCGCATATCTTCCGGCAATTCCTCTTATTCTTCAGATTTTAAAAACATACTTTTTAATTCCATGTAACCAGATTTTCATTGTCCATTTTTGCGGCAGTAGTTTTACATTTAAATGCTGGCACTTTACATAGAAAGGGCAGATTGACATATCCTTTCCTCTTTTTGCATCTTGTAATGCTTTCTTCACAACTTCCTTTTAGAAATCCAATCAGCAATCACATAAAAGATGCTTTTTTCGCTCAATCATTTCCCCGATTCTCTCGATATATTGGGCAACATCTTTCACATTTTCGCACCGCTCGATTCTTCTGTCAGGGTATACCTTTTTCGAGATCGAACCAGCGCCCAACGCCACGATAGACTGTTTCTCCTCCATTATAAGAATATTGTAAAGCCCCTCTTTTCCCGCCCTGGCATATCCCACATTTTCAAAATTACCTGCCATATTCTTCTGGCGGTACAGATAATAAGGCAAAAGCCCCATTTTCTTGGCATAGCTTGCTGTTAAATCAATGATTTCCCAACTGTTTTTCATTTCCAATCCCTTGTATTCTTCTGAGAATATGCGCAGTTTTGCGACACGTTTCAAAGCAAGGGAATGAATGGTCAAACTGTCTGGGGACAATACTTTTATCTGGTCCAGGGTGCTTTCCACATCCTCCAGGGTTTCCTGTGGCAGACCTACAATCAAATCCATATTGATATTGTCAAATCCAAGCTCCCTTGCCATCCAAAAACTCTCAACCGTCTGTTCCGGCGTATGGCGGCGTCCAATCAGATTCAAGGTTTCCTGTTTCATTGTCTGAGGATTGATGGAAATACGGGAAACCTGGTGATTTCGCAGCACTTCCAGATTATCCCTTGTGATACTATCTGGTCTTCCTGCTTCTACCGTATATTCCAGCAAACTTGAAAACGCAAAACTATTTTCGATCTTTGTAAGCAGCCAGTCCAACTGCCTTGGCGACAATGTGGTAGGGGTTCCGCCGCCGATATAAATTGTATTCAGTTTTTTATGGCTGCATGAATGTGCTGTAGAATCAATTTCCCGTTCCAAGGCACAAAGATATGCATCCACTTTTTCTTTCCAGATTCCAATAGGGGAAGAAGAAAAAGAACAGTAAGAACAAATGCTTGGGCAAAATGGAATTCCTATATATAGGCTGTACCCATCTTTGTAATCGATCTGTTTCAATAATTCCTTCTCCCTTTTTGCAATCTCAATACTTAAATCTATTTTCTGTTCTGACGCAAAATAAGTATCTGCCATATATTCTTTGATCTCTATTTCTTTTTTTCCTTCTTCCAACATGGACATGGGAATTTTGGTGGGACGTATGCCTGTCAGCGTGCCCCAAGGAAGTGTCTGTCCCGTATATTCTGACAACATTTGATATAGACACTGTTTCAGACGGTTCTTCGACTGCTTCCGATCTGAAAATTCCACCTTTGCATTCCCTTTTCTTCCTATATAATAGCTGCCATTCTCGTATGGTTCTCCCTGATCTTTTGGTGGAAGATACAAAATGACCTCTATCCTCCCCTTATCATACTGAAAGAAAACTTCCATATGAAACAAAGGGGTGCTTTCCTGTTCCAATTTATAGACTTTTTCCTTGTCTGCAAACACTTTCACATCTTCTTTGGGATAAAATGCCTTAACCAGCGAATGAATATCATATTCAAAATCTGCTTTATTTAAACAAATGGTTATCATTTTAAGTCATCTCTCTCTTAAAAAATCATCTTCCATACTTATATAAATGGGTTATGGACACGTTCAATACCAATGGTAGTATGGTCCATATGTCCTGGATATACTTTGACTTCATCTGGCAGTGCCAATAATTTTTCTTTGATTGACCGGACAATTTGTGACATACTGCCTCCTGGGAAATCTGTCCTCCCTACTGACTGGCAAAACAGCGTATCTCCACTAAACAATATCCCCTCTTGTTCTGAGTAATAACAGCATCCCCCTTCGGTATGCCCTGGCGTATGCAGTACTTTTAACTTTATCCCGGCAAGATCCAGTACCTGCCCATCTTTCACGTACACATCAGCATGATAATGGTCCCTGCGCCCAATCATCCCTGAGACATTCAACCGATAATCTTCCAGCGTACTTTTTTCTGCTTCATGGGCATAAATTTTAATCCCAAACATTTCAGCTAATTCTTCCGCCGCCATTACATGGTCAAAATGACCATGTGTCAGTAGTATTGCAACTGGCTTTAATTCTTTCTGTTTTATTTGATCTGCCAGCATCTGTGCAGAATCTCCTGGATCGACCACCAGTACTTCCTTTGTCTCCTCATTGATTGCAAAATAGCAATTAGTTCCAACCTGACCAACACAATATTGTTCAATCTTCATAATTTATGGATTCCTTTCTAAATTTTCCCAAGCGCCCTTTGGGTACATTGCCCACGCGAATAAATTTCTATTCCGCAAGGCAAAAGATTGAGCTGCAGCAGGGTGCTACAGCGGTTGATGATAATGCAGCAGATAGAAATTTAAACAAGTCAAATACCCCGCAGCAAGCTGACGGGGCATGTTTTAAGCTTGTTTTTCGCAAGTTTGCCCCAAGGGGCTTGGATTTGCACCCAAAGGGCACTTACCCTCGCGGCTGTCTGCACTCCGTTTCGGTCCATGCTTCACATGCGCCGCTGGCGCATAGCACCGTCAAATATCCATGGAAACATGGATATTTTCCTAAGTGCCCTTTGGGTACATTGCTCACAAAAATAAAAACGTGGATATCTATCCACCTTAGTAATATTATAACGCTTACCGGAAAAATTGACCAGATGTTTTTCAAGCTATTATAACAAATATTGTTATTTCTGTACAAGACTCGCTATGATTTTTTTGTATTTGACATTCAAGAACGCCACCAACATTCTTGCTGTGAAGCGCACATCATACATTGCATGACAAGTTTCTTTTGTGTGCTTTTGCCTCTTCATTCTGTTACGGTCAATGTTTAACGGATGTCCATCGGACATCCAGCACCCGCCAAAGGCTATCAGATTGGGAACTCCTCCCGCCTACACAAAGTACTCACCGCCTATAGAGGCGGAAGCCATCCCTCATATGATATAAAAATATACTTGCAATTTACGAAAATACTCTTTAATATAGATAGCAGATGGGTTCTTGTCAGCTAAGCTGCCCTGCACCCCACAACAAGATTGCCCACAAAACATTCTTCCAAATTAAGTGCTTTTATTTAAAAAGTATTTAACCATACCCAAAATACCGCCCATAATGCCATTTGGCGTGTCATAAGGGATAATTTAAAAAAGTATTGGAGTGAGTAAGATGAAAGAGAAAAACAAAAGAACACGTCACTTGGGACGTAAAGTGAACAATCTGGTAATTTGCCTGTTAATTATCAGTATTTTTACCATGGTAGCGTTGTGCGTTTATATGTTTTACCAACAAACGATACGTATGTTAAAAAACAGGTGTGTAAATGGTACGAATATGCTTGCCTACCAATTGGAACATTATAATCCTGAAGATAAAAGCAAACTGCTTGATGACCTCAAAGAACAAATGAATTGTGAATTTACTATTTTTGAGGGAAATGAACGCGCTTATACAACCATTCAAAAAGACGGCGCCCGTGTTGTAGGTACAAAATTGTCCAAAGAACTGTCCGGGATTGTGCTGGAACAGGGAAAGTCTTACATAGGAAAAGCAGATATTTTGGGGAAAGGGCACCTCTGTTCCTATGTGCCCACCAAAGATGCCAGCGGAAATATTACTGGATTGATCTTTGCAGGTGTTTCTATGGAAACAGCCACAAAACAAATTAATTTAACTATAGAGTTGTCTTGTGCAACAGGAGTATCCCTTGTCATTCTTAGTATTATATTGATGACACTTTATCTCAGACGTTCTATTTCGAAACCATTATCTGACCTTACTTCACTTGCGCAGACAATTGAAAACGGAAATCTTGGGCTTACATCTGGAAAAGAACTTACCGTTGATATTCATTCCAATGATGAAATTGGCATATTGGCACACGCTTTTGAAAATACGATCCTGCGCCTTCGAAATTATATTGGAGAGATTTCTACGATATTGGAGGAAATCTCCCAGGGCAATCTGACAGCAGCTATGACGCAGGATTATGTGGGAGATTTTTCTTCCATTAAAAACTCGCTGAACGACATCCTTGTAAACCTCAACACCACAATGTCCCAAATTGTAGAAAGCTCTGACCATGTTTCAAACGGCTCCACACAAATGGCATCCGGAGCCCAGGCATTAAGCCAAGGCGCGGTAGAGCAATCCAATGCAGTAGAGGAACTGGATGACAGCATCCAAAATATTTCACAGCATGTAGGACAAAATGCAGAAAATGCACAACAAGCCAGTGAAAAAATGTTGGATCTCAGCCAACAAATTTTAGAGAGCAACCAGAAAATGAAAGAAATGATCCAGGCGATGCAGGAAATTAATGACAGTTCCAATGAAATTGGGAAAATTATCAAGACCATTGAGAATATTGCCCTTCAGACAAATATCCTTGCACTAAATTCTGCCGTAGAAGCATCGCGTGCCGGGCAAGCTGGAAAAGGCTTTGCAGTTGTGGCAAAAGAAATACGGGAATTGGCTGGCAGAAGTTCAGAGGCTTCACAATCTACCACTGCCTTAATTGAACGTTCTATATCCGCCGTAGAATATGGTACAAAAATTGCCAACGAAACTGCCGCCCAACTTGCCTTTGTCGTTTCAGGCGCTGATGAAATTGTGAAAACAACCAATCAAATTGCAGATGCTTCCAAAGTCCAGGCAACATCCGTTTCTCAGATTCAGGAACGAATCAGCCAGATTTCCAATGTGGTACAGACAAACTCCGCCACCGCACAGGAAAGCGCTGCTACCAGTGAAGAACTCAATTCGCAAGCCATGTTGCTGAAAAACCTGATTGATATGTTCCGTCTGAAAACAATAAGATAGGCAGATAAAAAAGTTTTATATATGTTATAACGATTTTGTTTTGTTATCATACATTGTAAAAGAAGCTGCACATAAAACTCTTTGTGCAGCTTCTTTTTATCCTCTGGTCCTTTCTATATCAATCACATTTTCCACTTGACGGATTTTATCCACCAAACTATTCAGTTCTTCTTTTCCCTTTGTCCCAAAAGCCAATGTAATGGTAGCAACCCCCTGCTTACTGGTCGTGGAATGTACGGAATTGATATCGATCTGGCGTTCTGTCAAAACTTTCGTAATATCCACCAGCAAACCAGTTCGGTTATTCCCATAAATCTTGATCTCCGCCATATAACGTCCTTCTTCACTCTCCTGAGCCTGCCATTCTGCATCCAACAGCCGTTCCCTGTCCAGCTCTGAAAGATTAATCACATTGATACAATCTGTACGGTGAATGGAAATTCCTCTTCCCCTGGTAACAAATCCCACAATCTCATCCCCTGGTACTGGAGCACAACAGCGTGAAAAACGCACCGCCACATCGTCAATGCCTTTTACCACAATCCCGCTCTTGGAATGTGCACTTCTGCGCTTCTCCTTGCTGCCGCCAGACGCAGTACCTATCAGCCCACTGGTCCCTGCCTGATTCAACACATCATCATCCGTCATAGGGATCCTATGGTCTTTCAGGTAATGCTCCATCATCTTGTTAATAATCTGACCTTCTTTGAGACCCCCGTGTCCTACAGCGGCAAGGACAGATTCCCAATCCCGAAAACCATATTTGCGCATAATACGGCTTTGGTAGGCAAGCTGGTTCAAGTCAGACCAATTGATATTTTTTGCTTTGCAATACTGGGCAATCAATTCTTTTCCTTTGACAATGTTTTCTTCCTTAAATTCACTGCGAAACCACTGGTTAATCTTATTCTTTGCCTGGGTGCTTTTCACAATATTCAGCCAGTCACGGCTGGGACCCTTGGAATTATGGGAAGTTAAAATTTCAATCCGATCTCCATTTTGAATGATATAATCAATATGCACCAGCTTGCCATTTACCTTTGCACCAATCATTTTATTTCCCACAGCAGAATGAATGCTATAGGCAAAATCAATGGGGGTAGAGCCATTGGGCAGATTTTTTACATCACCAGAGGGCGTAAAACAAAATACCGTATCAGAAAATAAATCCAAATCACTCTTTAACAGGCTCATAAATTCACGGTTGTCAGACATATCTTTCTGCCACTCTAAAATCTGGCGAAGCCAGCTTAACTTTTCTTCTTCCTGTGATTTTTCTGCTACCTTGCTGCCGCCGGCGGCTTCCTTATATTTCCAATGTGCCGCAATTCCATATTCTGAGGTACGATGCATTTCAAAGGTACGAATCTGTATTTCAAAGGGCTGTCCCGTGGGACCGATCAGAGTGGTATGCAGAGATTGGTACATATTGGGTTTTGGCATAGCGATATAATCTTTAAACCTTCCTGGAATAGGCTTATACATTTCATGGATCACACCCAAAGCTGCATAGCAGTCTTTAACAGAGTTTACAATAATACGAATGGCAAACAAATCAAAAATTTGATCCAGTGTCTTATCCTGATTGATCATCTTTTTATAAATACTAAAAAAATGTTTGGCCCGCCCATCAATTACGGCATATATTCCAGCATCGGTAATATAATGTTTGACTTCTCCGATTAGCTGGGCAATATATTCTTCCCGCACACTTTTTCTAAGGGCAACCTTTTCCACCAAATCATAGTAAGCATCTGGTTCCAGATATTTCAAAGAAAGGTCGTCCAATTCAATTTTAATCTTGGAAATACCAAGGCGCTGGGCAATCGGCGCATAAATATCCATGGTTTCCCTTGCCTTTTCCCTCTGTTTTTCTGGTTTCATATATTTTAAAGTGCGCATATTATGAAGACGGTCAGCCAACTTTATCAAAATAACACGAATATCCTTTGCCATTGCCAAGAACATCTTACGCATATTTTCTGCCTGGACTTCCACCTTATCCGCCTCATAAGGGAGCTGTCCTAATTTGGTGACCCCGTCTACTAAAAGTGCAACTTCTTCACTGAATTCCCTAGCAATCTCTTCATCCGTCATTACCGTATCTTCTACTACATCATGGAGAATGCCTGCTACAATGGTTTCTTTATCCAATTCCAATTCTGCCAGAATAATTGCCACACACAGAGGATGAATAATGTATGCCTCCCCTGATTTGCGCACTTGTCCCTTATGTGCCTCGTCTGCAATTTTATACGCCTTTTCAATCAATGAAATATCCGTAGAAGGATGATAGCGCTTCACACTTGCAATCAACTCCTCATACAAACTTTCTGGGCTTACAAACTCTTTGGTTGGCTTAATATGATCATCATTTAATACCGTTTCCTGTTTTTCTTTTAATTGAGCCTTTTTCATATTTTCCATACGCATTTCTCCATCTCATCAGTCTCTAGCATACTTCCCCATTGCCCGTGGGAATCAATTGTATTCGTACGCTGCTGTTTTCCCCAACATGTATCTTCCTTGAAACAAATTATTTCATTAAACCAGAAACAAACTTTATCTTTTTTCGTTTAATCTTCTGCAGTTATTACCTTGTGGCATGCCAAACGGGATAATAGGGTGCCCAAGGGTATAACTTTTCACACGCCGAAGGTGTAGATAAACTACATTATAGATAATTTCTCCCGAAAATGCAATGATTTCATGTATCTTTGTAATACCTTTCCATTTATTTTTACCTCTTCCTGCCAGCTAAAACCCAGCTTTTCTGCTAAATGGATAGAAATTTTATTCTCTTTTTGGATTAGGCAATGAATTTCTTGAAACTCTGTCTCCTCCCTGGCATAGCTGAGAATTCCCCGGCATAATTCTGTGGCATATCCCTGATTCTGGAAAGTTTCCCCTACCACATAGCCAAGCTGCAATAAGATCTTCCCATGCAGCTCGAAATTATCCAAGCCTGCTCTGCCGATAAGACGCCCAGAACGTTTTTCCACTGCAATCCACATCCCATAGCCATAAAACCGATACATATTTTTTATATATGCCTTGGTATATTCTTCCTCTTTTTTCCGGTCTTCATACAATCCTTCCATATATTGGGTAATATTCTTTCCCTGATATAATTCATACAAATCATCCAAATCTTCCAAGATAATTTCACGCAGAAAACACCGCTCTGTATCAATGACCCTCCATGGGAACCCGTGTTTTCTTTGATATACACGCTTTATAAAATAAAAATCCACCTCCTCAAACCCCTCTACGATTACTTCTGCACCAGACAGTTTCTGCCTAGGAATTTTGGGATTGGCATAACCCAACACAGCAAGTTCCATTTCTCCGGCAAAAGCAAGCGTTTGATCTGTGGCTGCCAACAGCAGGCAGTCCTCTGGGGCAAGCCCGTAAACTTGTAATATGGCTTGTAATTTTTCTGGGCTGTCTGCATGAAACATATCCAGATTGATAACGCGCACATTATAACGATACAGATGGTCTAACAATTCCGTTAGGCCATCTTCCATCACAAATCGTTCCAAATCCTTTTCCTCTGCAATATTTAATTCCTGTAAAGAAAGTACTAACCCTTGCAAATCCATAGTTTCCCTCCTATCTTCCAATGACACAAATGTGCTGCCTGCCACCTGCAGAGATGGGAACCATCCCCCATCTAATAAAACAAAAGTGCGTTTCACGCACCTCCGTGAACAATTTCTTTTGCTAACGCATCTTTTGTTCCGCGCCGCGCACATTTGCGCAGCAATAGTTTTCCTCTTGTGCGCGTGTGCATTTTGGTGTTCTATATTAGGAAAGTTCTTTAAACTTTCCTAATATAGAACAAAAGTGCGTTTCATGCACCTCCGCGAACAATTTCTTTTGCTAACGCATCTTTTGTTCCGCGCCGCGCACATTTGCGCAGCAATATCTTCCTTTTGTGCGCGTGTGCATAATTGTTTTTTCTTCTATAGGAAGACTCTCTCACGCTTTCGCGTGCCAAGGTCTTTCCTATAGAAGAAAGAAAAAGACTGCCCTTTGACAGTCCTTTCTCAATTTCATAAAACCTTTATTTTCTTATTGCGGATCTCATCAATTCCAATTGCAAGATTTTTGTTACATTTCCTCTGGCATAATCACTGCTGCCACAAGATAGACAATGATCCCTGTCGTAGTACAGCCCAACAGCACCAACAATAGCCGAATAATGGTAGGATCTACATTAAAATACTCTCCAATCCCACCGCACACACCACAAATTACCCTGTTGCTTCTGGACTTATACAATCTCTTTTCCATTTTCATTCCTTCTTTCTATGATTTAATCACCCTGACTAAAATAAACATCAACTTGGCCTACTTTACATGTTACCTGCATCTTCTTGTCCCCTGCGTTATCAATTTTACGTTTGGAACCAAGCCCGCTATAGCTATTGTCTCCAATTTCAACTTCCCCCACATTGCATTCAATCTCATAATTATAGTCTTGTTCCCTTCCTGCCGCCAACATATCTATGGAACCGATTCCACAGTCAATCGTAATCTGGTCTGCTTTGATCTCTTCTGTGTCAATTTGACCTACATTTGCCTTCAATTCCAGCTCCTTTGCCTCGATCTGCTGAAAATCAATCTGTCCTGCCCCAACATCTGCCTTACACTTTTCCAATGCAGTCAGCTTCTCTGCAACTTCACATTCCCCTGCGTCTACATTAATATTAATTTGTTGTGCTGTCAATGGCATATACACAAAAATTTCACCTGCCCCCTGTTTCAGGGAAAGTCCTTCCAATACCTCGTCCATATCTTCCATATCTGCTGGGATCTGAATGATAATCTTGGTACTGTCATTTTGGAAACTCCTCTTGCTGCCAGTTTCCTCAATTTTCAGTGTAGTTCCATCTTTATATGCTTTGATCTGGCGTTTATGGTTTTTCTTCCTGTATTCTACAGTTACATGAATCTTCTCATCATCGTTTAAACTTTCCTCAATCAATACCATTCCATAATAGACATCTACATCCAACTTCGTAACCCTGTCTTCTTCATTGTCTCCCTGCCAAGCAAAATCAAACTGTTGTGTTGTGGAACTGCTCCAACTTTCCACATCATCCTGCCACTTCGAGCGATTGCGCCTTATCACATCCTTGATCGGTCCAATAGAAAATTCTCCATCTTCCACATCATCCCAAAATTCCTGAAATTGAAACCCAATTCCAAGCCCGATCATACAGAATGTACTACCTAGAATTACTAAAACCAGGGATAAAATCAAGGCAATTTTCGTAAATGATTTCATATCGTCCGCTCCTTTCCGCCAAAGATGCCTCTCCAAACACTTCCAATTACATTACAGATCCAGGGAATCAATTTTCCACAAACCCATACGCACAGAATCGTCATTAGGATTGCCAATGCCAACACCAACATGCCTGCCCCAACCAGCGCAAAACCTACTGCTGCGCTTCCTACGACAAACTGTCCAATTCCGATTCCCACAAGTACCCCAGAAGATACATACAGTGCAAAAGCTGCTGCAATCACTCCAATCACAAAACCAGAAATACCGCTTAAAATTCCAATCAGTGCGCCTCCCCAAATAGGACTGCTCACGATGGCAATCGCAATAATCAATATAATCTTTAAAGTACGGTTCTCATTGTACGTAGAACGGCTTTCGCCCTGCTTTTGTGAAGGTTTTTTCCTCAAATCTATCGTCTGTCTATCCTCAAACCGCTGATCCTCAAAACCGTGTTCCGTATAGGCGCCAGAATCAAGTTTTGGTTCCATGCCCAGATCTGCCTTAATTGTGGCAGCTACTTTCTCAGGAGATTCCAACTCTTTTAAGATTCTTTCTTCATTTTCTTTTCCTGCGTCTTCAAAATAACTTCGATAATACGATAAGGCTTCCTGTCTTTCTTCCTCTGAGATATCTGTCAGAAGCGTTTCCAACTGCCTCATAAATTCTTCTCTACTCATGCCAGCTCTCCTCCCGAAAATAACAATGTAATTTTAGAAGAATAATTTACCCATTCTGTCCGATACAAATTTAACTGCGTGGTTCCTTTGTCCGTAATCTTGTAATACCTGCGGTTCCTTCCTCCGCATTCCATATCATATACTTCCAGGCAGTCATCCTTCTGCAGACGCCGCAGTACCGGGTATAAAGTAGATTCCGATACATCAATTGCCTGCCGCACATCCTGGGTGATCTTGTAGCCATATGTGCCCTCTTTTTCTTTACACACAACCGCAAGCACGATTGCATCCAAAAGAGCCGCACCTGTATTAAATACCATGCCATCACTCCTTGTAATATTATATTATTTATATTACTATTTTATGTTTAATACTATATAGCATATAATATTATTTGTCAACAATTATTTTATATTAAATAATATTGTAACTATTCAGAACCCCCTGAAAATAGCAATTCAGAACGTTCAAATTTATTTGAAAAGGGATGAATTGCTATTTCCAGGGAGGTAATAATCCCCTCAGCCACAGACA
Organism: uncultured Lachnospiraceae bacterium; assembly: GCA_951801955.1. GTDB lineage: Bacteria > Bacillota > Clostridia > Lachnospirales > Lachnospiraceae > Petralouisia. The sequence goes on along the minus strand of CATOOV010000019.1, from coordinate 29,992 downwards.
GAAGCCTCATAAGAGGCGAATGACAGCTTTGCTGGCATGTCTGTAGCTTGGGGTTCTGAATAGTTACATAATATTATTTTCTATACCAAAAGGCAGCCCATGATACCTTTGGGCGTGTCATAAGGGTGAGTCATCCCCCATCTGATATATTTTTGTCACTAATTCTTGCACCCCAACAATATATAAAGTAAAATGAAAAGCAAGGAGTATTTAAAACTTAATTTTATGAGGAGGGTTATTATGAGGTATCACATTTATGAAAAATTAACTGCATGGCTTTTAATCTTGGCAATGGTTTTCACATTGCTGCCCAGCAAAACCTTTGCATCAGCTTCTACAAGTTTAGAAGGATATGAACCTACAAAAGAATCTATTTCTATTTCAGCAGAATCGGAACATACGGTTACTGTGGTGAAAAGAGAAGAAGACCTTGAGGAAACAGACGATATACTGAAAATTGAGAACAAAAAGTTTCAAATAATTCGTGATTATGAACAACAATGTTTGTTGCAGGTAACGAATATTTCCAATGAAACACAAGAATTTTATCTAGAAGCAGAGAATAAATTTGACGATTTAGCTTTGGAAATTATTAAATCTGGCTCTAAAGACAACCCAACAATCCTAAAACCTGGGGAAAGCACAATAGTCGAACTATCTGTCTTTGCCCAAAATGCCACACAAGAACGCTATACCGTCCCTATTGTCGGATATCTGTTCCAAAATGGGACATACATACAAAAAATAAAAAAATCGGTAACTTTAGACTGTTCCCTGCCTGCTTTAAATCTGACGTGGACAAAAATTTTTGAAGACGACTCCACACTCCGGCGAAAATTTTGTGTAGAAAATAATGGCGATACATTAACTGATTTGGAAATTTCAGCTTCTGATGCCATAACAAACTATATTTCCTTCAGCCCTGCCATATCAAATTTTGAATTGGGACAGGGAGACGTTCTTGAATTTTCTGTCCAGCCTGACTTGGCAAAAATGAAGCAAGAAGGGATCCGTGAGTTAAAAGGCAGCCTGGTGGCTTCTTGTGCAGGAAAAACAAGCCAATATGACTGTAGTTTTGATACAAAAGGACAAGAAATCACTGTTACTACCATGGGACAGTTGGCACTGAAACAAGACAAAAATCCATTTTCCAAATTTGAAGCAAAACAAGAAGGCAGCTCTTTACAATATTTCGATGGAAACCAATACAGACAAGCACAAAACCTTTCTGATTTCGTGGATGAAAATGACCTGATACATATGAAAAGCAGCTTAAAGCTGGATCTGGGTGTCGAACAGCCATTAAATACCAGTATTACCATCCAGTCTTCTAAGCTTGACAACAACGCGGCAGAAGAAGGTTTCCAATCTTCTGCCAAACTATTGGAAGATGGAACACTGCGTCTTACTGTGCGCACCATTGTCTCTGCAGAAGAATATAAAAACAGCATCCAGGAACTGAAAAATACTCTGTCCGGCAAACAAACCCTTTCCAATACATTACGTTCAGCTCCAAAAAGCAATACTATGGAAGAGGCAGAACGATATGTGCTGGAGCGTACGTTTGATATCAATTCTATCGCTGGCTACTTTGACTATGGGATTGACGAAATTGAGGTATTAGGAGATATTTATAACGTTTGTACTGTAATTGAGGACACAGCAACTACCTTTGAAGTACTTGCCGACCCAACGCTTCCCCAGGAAAATAAAACTTGTTATGCCCTTGCTACTGTCTGCAAATTTCTGCTTTTGACCGGACAGTATCTCTGTGATGCGGCTCTCCCAGGTTCTGGTTTTATTTTTGACTTGGCAACCAGAGGTATTCAGAAACAATTAGATGAGCTGCAGAAACTGTTCTTGGAAGGTAAAATAGATCCTGCCACATACCAGGACATTTTAGGAAGGCAATGTACAAACCGTGGAAGAATTACAACTTCCTTCTATGTGCCTGACTATCGCGCAGCACTAGATTCCAAAAAACCCTCCATGTATACCAGCAGCCGCCTGTATGCAGACGGGTATGTAAATGAAACAGAAACAAATTACGATATCACCTTAAATGGACTCCCAGCAAAAACAGTAAATATCCCAGGATTAACCCAGACTGTAATGACAGAAATCCCTACAGACGGATTAAAACCTGGTGAAATCAATATTTTGGATTTTGACTATGACACAAATCCTGGAAGCCATTTTGTGAATACAGATACAAAAGTTACTTTTGTCTATCCCAAAGACACACAAATTGGATATATTGGCGAACCGGACACATTACAAGAGGTACGTCCTCTGCCAGACTTTGCCGTTTATCCTGAAAATATTTATACCGAGGATGCATTGATCGAAGGCGAAGAAACAGAATTGAAATTCCATGCCTACAACCTTGGCAGCCGCGGCGGTTGGTTTACCATAACGGCAAAGAATGGGGACAAAGAAATCTTCCGAAAAGAAAATTACTATCTGCCTGCCTTTAGCAGTGAAACCTTCCATATCCAATGGATCCCCTACCATGCCAGCAGCGATATCACAATCACTTTAACAAACACTTCCATCGGCGTAGAAGAATTGGATTCCACAAATAACACCGCAACAAAACAAATGGCAGTACGTGAACGGCAAGTTCCTTCAATAAAAGAATTATCACATACTGAAATATATGAACAAACCCCCTTTTCCGTGATTGTGGACGTGGAGAATTGTGCAGATATCGTTGATATGGATCTTTCCATAGATAACAAAGAGATCGAAAAAACGGTCAGGGTGTCAGAAAATAGTGATAAAAACCGTTACCATATTTCCATAAAAAAGGGATTGGAACTTGGAGAATACCAATTAAAAGTTTCTCTAAAGTATAAGTTTATTTATGGAACAAAGACGATTAACAAAGAATTTCCAATTTCTGTATTGGAGAAGAAAATAATTGCCCCAAAGGCTTCTGGCTATCCAAGCGGAACATTACTGTTTGGTGAATCTTTTACCTTCCAGGTTACAAACATCGAAAATTTGAAAAAAACAGAACTAATTTTAGATAATCGGCAATTAATTGATGTAACGCAGGGCGACGACCAGAAAAATGTTAGAAACTACTCTGTAAACGCTGCAACATTGGGAATCGGCAAACATTCTGCCACAATCAGGATGTACTATACAGGCAGAAATGGCGAAACTTTATTTGAAGACTGCAGTACCGAAATTACCGTGATTTCTGAGTCAGAAAGTTATTTTACATTTACTTTAGAGAAAGACATAAAAAATCCCCTTTTTTATATCTATGATTCATCAAAAAATACTTGTTCCAAGTTAGTTTGCCAGGAAATAACCAGCGAGCAATCAAATGTTTGCACCTACCGTTTTATGAAAACATTACATATGCTGGAACATCCGCATGGATATCAACTGCTCATTCAGCATCAATCAGGATTGTTTGTGGAAGAACTGGCAAAAGAAAATTTGCAGGTTTCTACAAAAAACTGCCACTCCATAAAATTTGAAATGGGAAAGGAAGCTGCAAATGCAAAGGTTACCAAAATACAGCTAAAAGAAATTGGCGGCAACCCAATAAACTTTGAACTGCCGTTTACAGATACTATCTCCTTTTCACCTGGAACTTACCTGATACAAGTAAGCGGGGAAATAGGCAAAGAACACTTTAACAGGGTAATAGAAGTAGATGTGGTCCAGACTGACCAGGTCATTAATTTAGATGAGTTTGTGATGAGCTATTATTTCAAAATAAAAGAGCCAGGAATAAAAAGTTGGTCTGCCCAAATGCATTACAGGGAATCTGACGCCGACCAATGGAACCACCACCCAATGAGCACGCTGTATGATGACAATACAGGTCTGTTAAAATGCTATATGGCAGATACTTCTATTCTGAAACAAGCAAAAGAAACCATAATTGTTGTATACACAGAAAATGAAATCTATGCGACGCCGGTTTCTAGTTCTGCTCCTTTCAAATCACGTGCGCTGGATATGGCTGAAAATACATCCAATGAACCCGTTGCAATTTTAGATCGAAATACTTTGCATAAAGTAACCTTACTATGCAAAACAGAAGAAATGAAAGTTACGGCTGTCAATGTCAGTTCAAAAATCTTTCATATCACTTTCGGAAGCGATATTGTCTACCTTCCTGATGGGCAATATAATTTCAAAGTGGTAGTGAGCACCAGTTCTCAGGATATATCTGTCAAACTGGAAGATGAAATCAGACAGGAAACAGAATTGATTGTCGATAAAAAAATAAGCAACAACCTTACAAATATAAAGATTAGCTGGCCAACAAAATTCCAAAATACAGCTTCCCTATACAGTGAACTTTCTTCTGGAAAAGAGATATCTGCAAAAGAATTTGCATCTGGAAACTCGTTTTTAACGGAATCTGGAAAACAATCTGTGTACATTAATCTCAGGCAAGATAATTATTGTTATAGCCTCCAAAAAGACATCTCTGTGGAAGGAAAACAAGAGGAAATCAACATTGGGGAACTCTTTAAAGGCAGTATCCCAAATACCTTTACAAAAAATTATCTGACAGATGAAAATATCTCTGTTTCCATTTCTGGGGCAAAAGATGAAAATGGCAATTTACTGACAAAATTTTATGGGGAAGAAAAATATTTCAAAGGAACAATGACATTTACAGATATCAATGACGAAAACAAGAAATTTGTACTGCCTGCCATTGCTGCCTCCAACAACCTTGTTACCGCATCACTGCCGCCAGAGGAGGGGACATACCGAATTTTATTGACTCTTTATTCCTATGTAAAAGGGGACATCCATCAACACTCTATTGTCACAGACCCTGCTATCGCAGCAACCTGCACAAAAGATGGTTTAACGGAAGGTTCCCACTGTGAAACTTGCGGGGAAATTACAAAAAAACAGACGGTAATCCCTGCTGTCGGGCATGTCTGGGATAAAGGGAACATAACCAAAAAGCCAACCCTTCTTGCCGAAGGGGAAAAAACTTATACTTGCACGGTCTGCAAAACAACAAAAAAGAAAAAACTGCCCAAGAAAGCCCTTATTTCCATTTCTGGTCCCACAGAGGCCGCAAAAGGAAAATCCATAAAACTGAAAGCTGCCTTAAAAAATATAAACGGGACTGTAAAATGGTCCGTGAACCCTAAAAAAACTGCCACAATCAAAGGAAACGGGACAACCGCTACCCTGAAGGGCAAATATGCAGGCACTGTAAAAGTAACAGCACAGATTGGAAGCGTAAAAGCAACAAAGACAATAAGAATCATTATCCCAATCAAAACGATAAAATTAAACAAAACTTCAAAATCCTTGTCCGTTGGAGAAAAATTCCAATTGAAAAAAACAATGAGTCCCAAAAATACTACGCAAAAGACTGTAACATATAAATCAAGCAATCCAAAGGTGGCAACCATCAACAGTTCTGGAAAAGTGACGGCAAAAAAACAAGGCATCTGCATCATTACAGTAACAAGCCGCCCAAACAAAAAAGTAAAGGCAAAATGTAAGATCATTGTCAAAAAGCCTTCCATAACGATTTCTGGTCCTTCCACCGTAAAAAAAGGAAAATCTATTCAACTTAAGGCAAAGTTAAAGAACATAAAAGGCAGTATCAAGTGGTCTGTCAACAATAAATTAGCATCTATAAAAACAAAAGGAAACAAAGTAACCCTTAAAGCAAAAAAGAAGACAGGGACCATAAAATTAACGGCAAGAGTAGGAACTGTGAAAAAGACAAAAACCATTAAAATCAAAAAATAAAACAATAGGGGCTGTCGCAAAATGAAAAATTTCCACAACATATAGTATAGATATTTGCGGTATTGTTACTATATGTTGTGTAATCCCTAAATTTTGCGCCAGCCCCTATGTATGATACCAGCAATATTCTTAGCACAACCCCAAAAACAACTGGTGGCACCTGGTATCCTTTGTAAGTTCTGGGTGAAATGCGAGACCAATCTGGTTTTGATACCGGACGCCCACAATATTTTCTCCCTGTGAGCCATCCGGCATTTTTGATATCACGGCAATAGGCTGCACTCTATGATTTTCCTGATTTGATAATCTTTCATCTGCATTCTGCCTGCCAGCGTTTTTTTCAATTGCTGATATATAAGGCGCCCGAATAAATTCCATTGGAAACTCCTGCTCCTGATTCAGGATCCCTAGAATCTTCCCCTGGACAGAAAAGCTGCCAAGCTGTCTTCCATAGGCGTTCCTGCGGACAGTGACAGGAAGCGTCCCCAGCCAATGATGTGTACTTTGCTCAAGGGTTTCTGCAAGAAGAATCAGCCCTGCACAAGTGGCAAGTACTGGAGTTCCCCGGACAATCCGTTCTCTCAATTCTTCAAACATAGATAACTCTTTCAAAAGCTTTCCCTGAACCGTACTTTCTCCCCCTGGGAGCACAAGCCCGTCAAACTCCTGTTTACAATCGCTTTTTTTTCGAATCTCCACGCATTCTGCCCCTAACTTCCTTAACATGTGCTCATGTTCCACAAAAGCGCCCTGGACAGCCAATACTCCGATCCTCATTTTACTTGCCCCTTTCAGCCATTAAAAGCTCAATCTCCTGCTCATTGATTCCAACCATCGCTTCCCCTAAATCTTCCGAAAGCTCTGCAATCAATTTTGCATCCTTATAATTCGTGACAGCCTTTACAATGGCATTGGCGCGTTTCCTTGGATTTCCTGACTTAAAAATACCAGAACCAACAAAAACGCCCTGGGCGCCAAGCTGCATCATCAAAGCCGCGTCCGCCGGAGTTGCAACGCCGCCTGCTGCAAAATTAACTACCGGAAGTTTTCCATTTTCATGGACATATTTTACCAAGCCATAACTTACCATCAGCTCTTTTGCGGCATGAAACAGTTCATCTTCCCGCATAGACACCAGCCTTGCAATCTCACGGTTCATCATCCGCATATGGCGTACTGCCTGAACCACATCTCCGGTTCCAGGCTCTCCCTTGGTCCGTATCATGGAAGCTCCTTCGCTGATTCTTCGCAATGCTTCCCCCAAATCTTTTGCCCCACATACAAAAGGCACCTGAAACGCCGTTTTATCAATATGATATACATCGTCCGCCGGAGACAACACCTCGCTCTCATCAATATAATCAATCTCAATCGCTTCCAAAATCTGTGCCTCTGCAAAATGTCCAATGCGGCATTTTGCCATTACTGGAATAGACACAGCTTCCTGAATCCCTTTGATCATTTTAGGGTCGCTCATCCGGGACACCCCGCCTGCAGCACGGATATCTGCTGGAATCCGTTCTAGTGCCATCACCGCGCAGGCTCCTGCCTCCTCTGCGATTTTTGCCTGCTGCGGCGTAGTGACATCCATAATTACGCCGCCTTTTAACATCTGCGCCAACTCTTTATTTAATTCCCATCTGTTTTCTTTATTCATCTTTTCCTCCATCCTGCGCCTATCTTTGGCACAATCTTTCTGAAGAACAGTTTACCTCATTACAGTATTACAGGAAATATCCAGTTCCGAGATATTTCTTATATCCAGTTTCCCCTCTGTGAGTCCTGAAAAAAACAAATGGATATATCCAGATCCAATAAAACGTGATGGCCTGACTTCCCCTATATCACTCGCAGCGCAACCACCACTTTCATAAAATTCTTATTCCCCTTCCTCTCCACGGATGCCGTGACCTCTCCCTCCATCTGATGCAGGAGTTGACGGCAGATATATAACCCAAGACCGCTTCCAGCCTGATTTGTCACGTTGCTTCCCCGGAAAAAACTGTCGAAAATATGCAAAAGTTCTCTCTGGGGCAAGTCGCAGCCGCTGTTTTGCACCGAAATCAGATACTCTTCTTCCCTGTCGATTTGAATTTCAATGGATTCCCCATCTCCATATTTCATGGCATTTTCCACCACATTCTGGAGCACTTCTACCAGACGGTCCGGATCCGCATATACCAGGCAATTTGGATAATCCAAGATTCGAAAAGAAATCTGGTTTAACCGCATCTTTTCCTGATAATAAGCGCGAATTTCCTCCAGCACCTGCTGAATATAAACCGCCTTGGCATACACTTGGAAATCAAGGAAATCCTCACTGGAAGCACAGACAATTTCTGAGATATACTGTTCAATCTCATCTGACTTTTGACTGATATGTTCCGCCACTTCCTGCTTTTTTGCCTGGTCTTTGTATAAATTGCGGCTCAAAGCACTGGCATACAACTTGATTGCGCTCAAGGGAGTTTTGATATCATGGGATAAAGACAGCAAAAGCAGTTTCTTTTCTTTTTGAAGCGCAAGCTCCCGCTGCCTTTGATGCTCCAGGTTTTCCCTCAGCAAATCCATGCCCCACAAGAATCTGCCAAAAAAATGATTTTTTTGTTCCAAAAGAGGAACGGTAAGATTTCCCTTAGAAAGTTCATAGGGAAGGCGCGAAAGCCGATGGAATGGCAGCAACAGCTTATGCCAGAGATACCACAGTAACATCGCAATACCAGCTAAAAACAACAAAGCCTCCCCTATCACCCAGAACAAAAGCTTTTTTTCTGAATGCGAAAAATGATATGTCACTTTATAATAATGTGTTTCCGTGGCAATCACGGCATAGTTTTGACCATCATTGTTCCAAAACTTTTCCCTGGTTGTTTCAACATCCAGGTCATCTGCCTTTGCCCCTTTCCCTGTCGCTTTCTGATCTTGTAGCTTTTCTGGATGGTCACCTTGTTTATCAATGGTTTTTTGGGCGCTCTCTCCTTGCCTGTCAATCCAGAAAAGACTTGTAATCCCCTGATAACCAGAGATCCCTGCAAATGTTTCCAGCTCCTGCAGATCTTTGGCTGCCCGATGGTTTTTTGTCTCAAATTCCCTGATTGCATATTCCATACGGTTAAGGGACACTTGGTAAAGCTGGGCTGGTTGTCCTTCCTGCCAGTTCCAGGCAGACAAGACCAGCACCAATGCCAGTACGCTAAATAAGAGCAGCACTTTTATGGTCAGCCACTTCATATCCTTCATGGTTTAACCTCCGTTTGAATTTTCCCATCCAATATAACGATACCCCACCCCCCAGACTGTAAGGATCCGTTTTGGGTTTTTGGGATCTTTCTCCAGCTTTTCCCGCAGCCACTTAATATGTACGGTCAGCGTCTGCGGCTCACTCTCACTGTCAAACCCCCATATTTTATGAAAGAGTTCTTCCTTTTTGAGAACCTTTCCTTTGTTTTCCATAAGATATAAAAGCAAATCAAATTCTTTTGCTGTCAATACAATTTCCTGCCCTGCCTCATACACACGCCGCCCTGCTTTGTCCATCTTGAGGATCCCATCTACAATTTGATCGGAAGAATATCTGCGTTTCATAATTCCTTTTACTTTTGCCAGTAAAATATCAATATCATATGGTTTCTCCATATAATCATCTGCGCCCAGCAGCAGCCCGTTCAACTTATCTTCTTTGCCATTCCGGGCGCTGAGCATGATAATCGGCGTATTGTGATGCTCACGGATCTTACTGCAGACGCCAAATCCATCCAAATCTGGAAGCACTATATCCAAAAGCACCAGCTTCGCCCCCTCTGTCTCATAGATCTCCAAAGCCTCCTCCCCGGACAAAGCAAGGTAGGTATCATACCCTTCCGCACTCAAAAAATCTGACAATAATTCACCAATCTCCTCATTGTCCTCCACTACAATAATATCTGCCATAACATCTCCTCTGCTATCTTAACCAATCAGCCAATCAACTGCTCTGTCCTCTGACCTCAATTCAACAATACTTTTATCTGGCTGCAATCCCTTCTTTGCCTCTGTGATTTCCTATGCCAGCTTACCTTTGCCATTACATTTCTTGCTACCAGCCCATCTCAATCAGCCAATGATTCAGCTTCCGCTCCCGTTCCCGCAGCAGCCGACCTATATCTGTTGTCTGCTCTCCATCATCCGTTTCTTGAGAATGCAAGCTTCCCATTGCAAGTTCACCTTTGATATTTCCATCTACAATATACAATATCCTGCTGCATTTTGCAGCAACCTTCATATCATGAGTGACCAACATAATTGTCGTTCCCTCTTGATTCAGTTGATTCAACACTCTCATTACTTCCTCCGACGCACTCCGGTTTAAAGCTCCGGTTGGTTCGTCGGCAAATAAAATTTGCGGACGGTTCATCAAACTTCGGCAGATACAGGCACGCTGAAGCTGCCCGCCAGAAACCTCCGTAATATCATTCGTGGCAATCTCACTAATGCCCAATCTGCGCATCAATGAGATACCGTATGCATCAATTTCTTTCTGGGTACGATCTTTCTTACCAGACTGATATGCTGGAAGCAGAATATTATCCATCACTGTTAGGTTTTTTAGCATATGCATTTGTTGGAAGATAAAGCCCATTTCATTGAGACGCACCTTTGCAAGCTCCTTTTCCTTTAGCCCTGTAAGCTCCCTGCCACCTAAAACCACCCGCCCTGCGGTGGGACGGTCCATGCCCGATATACTGTAAAGCAGGGTGGATTTCCCAGAGCCGGAAGGACCCATCACGGCTGTCATTTCCCCCTGTTCAATCGTAAAATTCACATTGACCAACACATTGTTCTGCCTTTTATTGATAATATAAGTCTTACATAAATCTTTGACTTGTAACACCTGCATTCTATTTTCCTCCATTTTTCACCTATCTCATAAACATGCTGCACAAAAATTTTTGTTTTCATCTGTTTAATTGTTCGTTCTACAAAAACGTTCCTGTCCTAATCAATCTCATTGATTTGCTGTACAGAAATTTTCCTTACCTTCTGCATTGTCGCCATACAGGCAAGCACTGTCACCGTAAACACTGCCAGTGGATAGATCAGATATACTTCCATAGGATTTATCACAAAGGTAATCTCTGCGGCTCCCATCATCTGAAAGACTTTTCCTGCCGTGATGTTGGAAAACCCACCTCCAGTAAGCGTGCCCGCCGCAATCCCAAAAAACAGAACCAGCATAATCCGCTTCGTCTGCCAGGCAATGATAGACTCATTTGAAAAACCGATTGCCTTGAGCATTCCCATTTGTCCCTGTTCCCGAATCAGAAACATTTTTTGCATCAATACTACTACCAAGATATTGATACAGATCACTATAATTAAAATCATAATCTTAAGGACATCCAATTGTTCGGAAACTCCCCCTACCATATGGTCAATAAACTCCTGGACATTCTGCACCTTTGCCTGTGGCAATATCTTTTTCATACTGTTACGGATCCGCTCAAACTCCTGGTCTCGTTCCTGTAAACGTACCTGAATCCCAAATCCTCCGGCAACAGCCGTGTAATCCAGTTTTGCCTCCTCGGTAAAACGAATCCCCTCGCCCATATTATTCATACTCTGATATAATGCAGTGACCACATAAGGCTCTTCTTTGTCCCCATTGGTAACATAGATGGTATCTCCCACAGTAGCGCCGATCTTCTCTGCCACAATATGCGTCACGGCAACTTCATTTTCATAGACGGGCGCCATCCCTTCATCATAAAAATAATCTTCCATACGAGTATTCAATCCCTGAAGGGAAAAAGACTGGTAGGATTGATCTCCTTTGCGGATCTTGAGACGGAAAAATACTTCTGTATACACCTGTTCTGCTTCAATTTCGTGATCTCTTAAAAGTTGTTTTGTATCTTCCATATAATCATAAAATTTTTGTTTCTCCCCTGCCAGAACCAGTTCTGAGATCTTTTCCTCATCCACAATAAAAAAGTCACATTGCTGTGTTCCAAACCATTCCAAAAGCCCATCCGAGCGCAAAGTATTGATCGTATTCACTGGCATAGCTATCAGCCATACCCCCAGCACCCCTGTTATCACAAGCACTAAATATTTGCGCAATTCACAAACCACATCATTACATGCCAGGAACGTTGTTGCCGTCCTGCGGCTTCCCTGGAGCTGGAACAAGCCTTTTCTGCGAAACCGTTCCCCATTATTTCCTCTTCGTATGGCATCCATCGGCGTCATTTTCTTAATCCTGCCCGTACTATGGTACCCTGCCAATGTTACCAAAACCAGAATCGCCATACTGGCTGTAAACTGAAACAATATTCCAGTGCCATCCTCTTTTATCACCAACTTTTCTGTAACCTGGGAAATTAAAATCTTGCTAAAAGGAATACTTGCTACAAATCCTAACAAGGTACCTGCTGCGGCAAGCACAAAATATTTTGTTGTATATAACCTTCGCACTGCACGATCTTGAATTCCAATCGCTTTCATAATACCAATTTCTTTATAATCTTCATTAACAGTAAATACAATGGTAAATTTCAGCATCGCCAAGGCAATGGCAATCAGACAGATACTGACGCCAAGGATCACGGCCGCGATAACCATTTCCATAATATAAGTCATCTTAATCACTGCCCTGTCTGCCGCAAACAGTACATGGAATCCCTGATTATGGTAAGATTTCTCAAATTTTTCTAAATCCTTACAAAAAACAGAATATGTTCTCCCATATGGAAGCCCGCTTTTTTGCTGGAGTTCTTGATAATCCGCCTGGCTTACCAGCAGCCGCTCGCTGCCCATCATCTCGGAACCTAAAAACGCATCTTTAAAACTTCCTGCGATCGTAAAAGTCATACGAAAACCATTTTCTGTACAGATTGTCAGTTCATCTCCTGCTTCCAGGTTATTTTTCAACAGCCGCTGCCTGCTAAGATAAACCTTTCCCTCTTCCATCTTGATAAGTTGCTGGTTATCCTCTGTAAAAAATTTCTGCCCTTGCATTTCCACACTGGTAAGAATCATTGTGGTGGACATCTCCAAATGTTTACCAGAATGAAGCTCTGTCTGATTACTGGTCAAATATATCTGCTCATTTACTCTAAATGTTTTCACCTGTGTATGGTCATTTAGAAATTTTTCAATATTCTGGTCATTTTCAGAAACAGCGTCAAAACTTCCTCCCATTGTAAGAATCGAAAAATCTGCTAATTCTGACTGCTCCATAAATTCATCCACGCCATTTTGAATGACAGAAAAATTATTAAGGCTTGCGGCAATAAATGTAGCTGATAAGAAGATAAATAGCAGCAAAATCAGATTGATGGATTTTTTGCGTTTTAAGTCTTTTTTTAATATCCTGATATTCATGTTCCCTCTCCTTTTTTGTTCTGACCTTACTATATCATGGAAACTATTAATAAATCCTTAAATGCTTAGGTGAAAAACACAAAAACCCCTGAAGTACGCGCTGTACCTTCAAGGGGTCTCCTTTTCCACTATGGATAAGCATATGTCAAAAACAACATAGCCGCATGCCTGTCTCATTTTAAACTAACCGCATTTTCCTAATATTCTATTTACAAACGCCCTTGCCGCGGCAAAATCCTCCTCATTGGGATGAAACAAAGCCTCATCAAAATTCCGAAGCAGCCTTTTTCGGCATTCCTCTTGCCTGGGATCTTCCCTGGCAATCTCATATTTCTCCCGAACCTGCATAGGCATTTTGCCTTGGCAGAGAAACATTCCTAGATATTCACAGTCATCTGGGATCCATACATTTACCGTTTGCTCAATACTTCTGTAATACTCTGTGCCTTTCCCCAGCCCGCAAGTACCAAACAAGGCAATCTTCTTCCCATGCAGCTCTGACATTGCGTCAATCACTGGCATCCCACAGGTTCCCCGGTTGACCCAGAACCCAATAAAAAAAATTTCTGCATCTTTTCCCCTGTATTCTTCCATGCTCTGCATATCCTTTGACATCCCTGGAAGCGCGCTGAAAATCTCAGTTGCCACTTTTTTGGTATTTCCAGTTTTGCTGGAATATAATACCATATAATCCATTCTGCTCACCCACTCTATCCTAAAATCTTCCATATGGCATTCCGCCACAGCAAAGCCCTCCACCGCCGCAACAGGCATTACATAACAAATTTGCAATACAAAGCTTTACGCAGAAGTCCCCGTTTCCTTCCATGGGGCTCCCATAGGTCTGGCGCTGTCCATAATACCAATTCCCGCCATTTAAAAGCTGGGCATATAGCTGCTGATACTGCTGGTTGCCTGGCTCCATATCCGCAGCCCTCTGTGCTGACTCCATCGCCGCTACATTGTTTCCAGCACCGGAATTGGCAATCGCATGAAGGTAGTACCAGTACGCATCTTTGTCATTGATATTACTCAGCACATTTAAGGCTTCTCTGTAATGACCGCTCCGAATATAATTTACCGCCGCCTGCTTATAAGTACTTCCTGTATCTTGTCCCTTGCCGCTGCGGGTCCTTCCATCCCCAAAGCCGCCAAAAAAATCTCCAAACTCCCAATAACCGCCTTCCTGCTGCCCATAGGAAGAAGAACCATAACCTGTGGACGTTCCATGTTCCTTTTCGTGCATGATTTGCTGGTACGCCTGCTGGATCTCCTTAAATTTTTCTTCCGCCTGCTCCTTATTTGGATTATTAACATTGGCATCTGGATGATATTTTCGGCTTAAGGCACGATATGCTTTTTTGATTTCTTCATCGGTGGCATTCCTGGTAATTCCAAGCACCGCATATGGATCATACATAAACTATTTTCCTTCCCGCCTGCTTCTCACAAGCTCATATCGGCACCACACGCCGGAATAAAGTATATTCCGCAAAATTGCCGTATTTTCCACAATCGGCAAACGCTCAAAAGCCTGGGAGCACTCCGCCATCATCATAGCTAGAATCTGCCCCGCCTTTTGTTCAAACCCCTCCTGCTGGTATTGGGAGGAAAAAACATTGTAATTTCCTAATTTTTTATCCTCCTCCACATCCTCATAGGCATCCATCAGATAGATAAACTTCCCAAGAAAAAAACCTGTCTTACGCAGATCTGTTTCCCATTCATCCTTACGCCAGGCAAAAAGCTCTGCCATAATTTCCCCAAAATAACCAGATACCTGATCCAGTTCTGTACACTGTTCCTGCTCACACCGATGAATCTGACTCATCATTTCCTTAATCACCTGTGCTTTTCCAGGATATTTCCCGGCTGCCCGATTCATTTTCTTATGCAGGAACATAGCTGCCGCCTTCTTGGTAATCTTGTGTTCATCTTCCCAGTCGTCCTGGCACTTAAAATAGGAAAGCAAAACATTCATATCCGCTCCATATCTGGAAAACTGATTGACCCTTACTGGATACTTTTTTATGGGATGTACTGCACATTTTTGACAGTCCACCACCGTTTCTGGTTCATACAGGCTGGTGAGCAGCAAAATTAAAAACGTCATATCATAGCTTAGTGCCAACTGCCCTGCTCTGCCGTAAACATCTTTGAGGGTTCTGCAAAGCCCGCAGTAATAGGACTGATAGAGGTCGAACTCCTTAAATTTCATTTCCGGTTTATTTACAATAATATATCCAAACATACCTATAATTCTAATCATTCTATTGGCAATTGCAATAAACAAACCGGAAACATTCTATAAAAAAATTATAAACTAGTGTCGTGTCTCGTTGATCAATCATATCCCCTATGCCTTTTCCAAATTTTCAATCCGTTCCATCCACAATGCCGCGCTGGCATCGCTGGGCATCCGCAGATCCCCTCTGGGAGAAACGGCAACAGTGCCTACTTTGGGACCATCTGGCAGGCAAGAACGCTTAAACTGCTGGCTGAAAAATCTTCTGGTAAAAATTCTAAGCCATTTTAAAATAATTTCCGGCGTATAGTTTTCTTTTCCTTTTCCATTGCAAAAAGCATATACCGCAAGCCGGAAAATTTTCTCAGGACCAAACCCTGAACGGAGCATATGGTACAAAAAGAAATCATGAAGTTCATAGGGTCCCACAATATCCTCTGTCTTCTGTGAAATTTTTCCGTCCTCCGGCGGCAGAAGTTCTGGGCTGACCGGCGTATCCAGCACATCCAGGAGGATTTCCCTTAACCCTGGTTCCTGGCAGGTATCTGCATAATATTTTACCAAATGCCGGACAAGGGTTTTAGGTACGGAAGCGTTGACGCCATACATGGACATATGGTCGCCGTTGTAGGTTGCCCAGCCCAACGCAAGTTCTGACATATCGCCTGTACCGATTACCATGCCATTGTCTTTGT
Source organism: uncultured Lachnospiraceae bacterium (assembly GCA_951801955.1). Classification (GTDB taxonomy): domain Bacteria; phylum Bacillota; class Clostridia; order Lachnospirales; family Lachnospiraceae; genus Petralouisia. Next base: position 13,933 of record CATOOV010000019.1, on the reverse strand, counting down.
TGGCAATATCCATCAAGATCTGGGTGCGCTCCCTTGCCTGTCCATTCTCATAGGTAACATCATGTACACTCTCCTGCTGCCCAATATCACGAAAATGTACACGCACTGCTTCTTGTATATCCACTTCCAGAAGTTCTGCCCCCAGACATCGAACCAGATGGACTGCATTGTCATACGTCCGGTCTGTCGTGCCAAACCCTGGCATGGTGACGGCATGGATCCCTTTCCGGTCAAGCCCCAGCAGGTCGAAGGCTCGCACAGTTACCAAAAGGGCAAGGGTGGAATCCAGCCCGCCGGAAATACCGACCACGGCACAGTTGCAGTTTGTATGTTCCAGCCGCTTTTTCAGCCCCATGGACTGAATGGATAAAATCTCTTCGCAACGTTTTTTCCGCTCTGAAATTTCTTCTGGGACAAAAGGCGCGGGATCCACAAAACGGGTCAAAACGGTCTCTTCCTTTTTTAAATGGAAGAAGATTTGCTGATAGCCGTCTGTCTCTCCCTGGAAAGTTCCCATACGCCTGCGCTGCCCGTTGAGCCTTTGAATGTCAATTTCCCCATAGACTGGCTGATTCAAAAAACGCTCTGCCTCCGCCAGCATAATTCCATTTTCTGCAATCATATTGTGGCTGGAAAATACCACATCCTGGGTAGATTCCCCTTCCCCGGCACAGGCATATACATAACCGCAAACCAGCCGTGCCGACTGCCCTTCCACCAAGTTTTTCCGATAACAGTCTTTTCCTGTCACTTCATTGCTTGCCGACAAATTTACAATTAAATTTGCTCCTGCAAGGGCATGGGAGATACTGGGCGGATTGGGCGACCAAAGGTCTTCACAAATTTCCACGCCAATTTTTAATTCCGGCAGGCTGTCCGGGCAAAACAGCAGGTTGCTGCCCATGGGCACCCGGATTTTTTCTGTCAAGGACACTTCCACTGGCTGTTTCATCCCTTCTGCAAAATGCCTTGCCTCATAAAATTCATTGTAATTGGGAATACAGCGCTTGGGCACCAGCGCTAAGATCCTGCCGTTTGAGAGGGCGGCGGCAACATTGTAAAGCCTTTCATGATAACAAATGGGAAGCCCCACAAATACCAGCATATTTTTTCCTGCCGTATCTTCTGCAATCTGAATTAGTTCCATTTTTGCCTGTTCTAACAACGGTTCCATCAAAAACAAATCCCCACAAGTATAACCTGTAAGGCATAATTCTGGAAATACTGTTACCATAGCCCTCTGTTGTTCTGCCTTCTCGATTTTCTCCATAATCCTGTCTCGATTGTATGCGGGATCAGCAACCCGGATCTTGGGAGTTACTGCCGCAACCTTGATAAATCCATCCTTCACTGGCTGGCTCCTTTCTGGGTTTTACATAACTTAGGCAATTGTGAAACTACGAAACTATTTAAATCTTTACCAAAATTATCCCGCATCACAATTACCTATTTCTTACGAATTCCTCACTGTCTTTCTCCCACAGCCGACGATTGTTCCAACAATTCCTTTAGCTCCTGTGGCGTAAAAATATAATGTTTATCACAAAATTGGCAATTTACTTCAATCGGCTCATTGTCATCAATCATTTCCTGGATGTCCATTTTCCCAATACTGGCAATAGCACGGCTCACACGTTCCTTGCAACAATTACAGGAATATTGGACTGGAAGGCGTTCTGCCTCCACCACGCCAAACTCCCCTAAAATCTGTTCCAGCAGGGCTTCCGGCGTCTTTCCCTGTTCCAGTAAATCTGTGACAGAAGTCACCTCTGCAACCCTCTGTTCCAGCGCAGAAATTACTTTCTCATCGGTAAAAGGCATCAACTGGATCATAAATCCGCCTGCCTGTTTTACGGTATTATCCCGATTCATCAAAACTCCCAGCCCCACTGCAGAGGGCACCTGCTCGGAGGTGGCAAAATAATAGGTTAAATCCTCTGCGATCTCAGAAGTCTGCAGTGCCACCTGCCCAATATACGGCTCTCTTAAACCCATATCTTTGATAACGCTTAATATTCCAGTTCCCAACGCTCCTGCTACATCCAATTTTCCTTTGGCGTTCGGAGGCAGGATGACATCCGGCACCTGGGGATATCCTTTTACATTCCCTTTGCTGTCAGCAGTAACAGTAATCCCTTTTGCAGCCCCAGTACATTTGACCTGAATGGTCAATAAATCTTTTTCTCCCTTCATCATGGCGCCCATCATCACGCCGCCCGTCAAAAGCCTGCCCAGCGCCGCTGTAATCACTGGACTGGTATTGTGATAACGCCTCGCCTGCTCCACCAAATCCCTGCTAGTCACTGCAAATGCGCGTATCTGGCTGTCAGCCGCTGTCGCCCTTACCATATAATCTTTATATTCCATCATGCTTGTCCTACTTTCCTTTCTCTCTTGCAATCACATAAACCCTTTCACTGTCTTCTTGTACAGGATGCCGCGTAAACGCTTCATAAGCTGTCACAAATTCCATACCTGCATTTGCCAAAAGTTCCTGCACCTTCTGCAGTTCATACCCCCGCTGAAAATGAGTTTCTTCATATTTTCGATACAGTCCGGCACTGCCAGGTTCCCTGACAAAAAGCGTCAGGTCATATTGGTTGACCTGGTCTTTTTCCTCATAATAATTTTCCCAGATAAAACTTCCTTCCTCCCTGTTTTCGCAGATTGTATTCTCCCCTAAGATTTCCCTGTATTTATAAAGAGTATTCATATCAAAAATAAATACCCCGCCTGGATCCAGATAGTTATTGACCAGCCGAAAAACCTGCAGCAATTCTTCTTCCTCCAATATATAATTGATGGAATCACAAATGCTTACCACCGCTTTCACAGTCCCATACAACTCAAATTCCCGCATATCCTGCAAAAGATACAGAATATCTGTTCCGCCCTGCTGCACAATATCATGCTCTTTTTCTTCCTTCTTCACATATTTATGCTCTTGCCATTCTTCCTTCTTCTGCGTGCCGCTTTTCCCACTCCATGCAGTTTCCTTTGCAACCTGCAGCATCTCTTCCGAACAGTCTATGCCAATCATGTCATATCCGGCATCTGCCAGCAGCCGTGTCATGTTCCCCGTACCGCAGCCCAGTTCCAAAACCAGCCCCTCATCCACCTGGTATTCCTGCAGCAACCCAATCAGATACTGACTCCATTCTTTATATGGCACATTGTCCATAAATAAATCATAAACCCCTGCAAATCCTGTATATGCTTCCATAGGACCAACCTCCATATTTTAATTTATACTATCAACTTTCTTTTAAAAAATCAAGTTAATTGCCCTATTCCCATAGAAATCATTAAATAGCGCCGCCGCCTGCGGCAGAATGATTGACTATTGCCTCTAAAAAACGTATACTGTTTTTATCATTCCATTTATGTACGAGAAGGAGTTTTTATGACTGAACATTACGAACGCCGCATTTCCAGACATATCAGGCGAACCTACCAACGTCGGCTTGCCTATCCGATTCTATATCTTTGCTTTCTGATATTTTTATGGCTGAATCTTTCGCTGTGCGATATTTTTTCCCCCCAGCGTCTGGACAGCCCCCAAGAGCCAGGTACTTATACAACGGCAGACTCTTCCTACATTGAAGTAAAACTCAAAGACTTGTATTTTACAGGCTATACAAATACCCTGCTTGGACGGACAGCAGGTTATTACTACTATACCTTATGGGAAGACCAATGTGTAATCGTCCTGTTGTCTCCCAATACTTGTGAACAGGGGCTTCCCTTTTTGGACTCTGTCCATATTCGTGGACGTATCTTAGAAGAAAATCCGGCATTCCAAACCCTGCTGGACAATTTATCACAAGATCTGCACTGGACGAAAAATGGAATTTCTGAGAAAATTGGCAGTTATTATATCAGTGAACCAGCATTTCGATTGATTCCCAGCATTCTTTTCTTTGCCGTTTATTTTTTTACTGGCGCTTTTGCGCTTTTGCGGCTGCTGGCAGATCTGTTGTATCTAGGTTTTCCCGTGCTCTCCCCTGCCTGCCGCAAGCTAAGATGCTTTGGCAAACCAACTGCCCTTTTTCGCCAGGCAGAAACAGAGCTTGCCACCCTGCCCAAGATAACTACTGAAGATATGTTTATCACAGAGCACTTTTTTATTGTCCTGTCCCAATACAATACAGCCATCGTACCAATCAAGGAAATTATTTGGATTTACAAATATTCCACTTTGCATAAAATATTGTGGTATCATTTCAGCATTTCCTATACCTTACATATTACAGCAAAAAAACGCTTGTATCTCCAATGTCCCAAAAATATGAAATCTGACATTGATGGAATTATTGATTATCTCTCAGAAGCAAATCATGATATTTTGGTGGGATTTAGTGAAGAAAACCGTCTGAAAATAAGAGAAATGCAAAAATATTGGAATCGTTTAAAAAAATAATTTTTTCCTAGCGGGCACTGGCGTTTGTGAAACTTAAACCGAAACAAAGCGTAGGCAACTACTTTGCTGCGTTGCAAGTTTGATGCCCCGTCGGCTTGCCGGAGATATTTAATAATAAGATCTTCTTTTACGAAACCACAAACATGACGCTTCGAAAGGACGCCGGGATTCGCAGGTGCGTTCGGTTATCTTACAAGCAAGCTCGATGATTATCCTCACTTTTCCTTCGCGTAAGTCAAATATCCATGCAAGCATGTCTATTTTCCTAAGTGCCCTTTGGGTACATTGCTCGCGGGAATAAAAGCGCCCAAAGGTATTTGGGAACTTCTTTTTCCCACCTTTGGGCATCCGTTATTTTTACGAAAATAAGCCTTTGAAAAACTCAATGATCGAACGGAAAAATCCGGCTATCTTATCAAAGAATCCTTCTGTGTCAATTTCTGAAAGCTTATCATAAAGAGCCTGCGCCTGCTCTTTCATAGAATCCAAATCCAAATCCAGCTTTTCAATTTTCTGCAGTAATCCTACCAACTGGACTGTTTCATTCTCAGAGAGGGAAATATCAAACTCTTTACATGCCTCATCAATTACTTCCCGGATATCGTGGTCAGAACTCAATTTCTCTGCGACCACTTCCTGTTTCAGATATGCCAACAGCTCCTCTGCTTTTTCTGCGTCCCCAACCGTGTCTGCGATATCCCCAGTCAGAACCAGCTCATTCAATGCCGTATCCATACTCTGTTCCGTCACTTTTTCTCCCGTCATATCGGAATATGCCATCATAGCGCCTACCAATGCGGCAGTTCCAGATATGGGCATAGGAGCCGCCACAATGATATCCGCATCGGTGATTCCCGCGGTAATCAGTGCATTTTTATACATTCCAATGGTACAATAAGAAATATTCTTGGTGGTAATATTGATTCCGTGCCCCTGCTCCCTTTTTACCACAAGTACAGAAGAAAGGGAACGTGTTCCAATCTTGTCAGCGGCGACATAATCTCCCAGATATTCATGTTCTTCCTCATTGGTAATATAAATCACATCGTAATCTTTAATCTCATCGGGATTAATACCAAGAAGCGACAATACCGTCTCCTGCTGTTTTGGGCTCAAATTAGCTCCCAAAGCAAGATACGGTTTATCCTCCTTGGTAATTGGCTCCGTCACTTCTCCTTCCTGTTTTATTTTTTCAGCCTCTGCTGCAGAAACATTTGCCATTGGCAAAGTCATCATAATACCTATTAGAAGCAGTGCTGTCCAACGTTTGATGTATTTCTTCATAGTCTCCTCCTTTTCGTACAGCTTCCCGCGATGCCATTTTTACAGATGATGTTGCATCCACCTGTAAATATCCCTGTAAACTACTTCCTTATCCAGCTCATTTAAAATTTCATGGCGGTCTAACGGATAAAGCTTATATCTAATATCCAAAATTCCTGCCCTCTTATAAATTCCATAAACTTGTCTTACTCCTACGCCATAATTCCCCACGGGGTCGTCCTCTCCCGAAACCAAAAACACTGGCAGCTCTTTTGGAATCTGGTCAATGTTCCTATGCCGATTGATGAAATGGATGGTATCAAATAAATTGTAATATCCATTCAGGGTAAATTGAAAGGTACAGCGGGGTTGTGCATTGTATTCCTCTACAATCTTTTTATCCCTTGTCAGCCATGAATTTGAAGTATTCTCCTCCTGAAATCTCTTGTTATTCCCTGAAAACGCCAATTGATCTACTAGTTTACTTCGATATTTCCATCCCCGGAACAATGCGGCAAACTTACAGACTGCTTTTCCAAAAATCACGGCTATATTGGGCTGGTTTCCAGTCCCCATAATGATCGCTCCTGAAAGTCCGCTGCCATACCTGGACAGATATTTCCGCAGGAGAAAAGACCCCATACTGTGTCCCAACATAAAATAGGGGACACCAGGGTAGTCCCTCTGGATATGAATACGCAATTTCTGCAGATCCTTCACCACCAGGTCACTCCCCTTCTCTGGCGCAAAATACCCCCAACACTCTTGCGATACCACAGAATCCCCATGTCCCAAATGATCATTTCCTACAACCAGAAACCCTTTTTTTGTAAGATATGCGGCAAACTCCTCATAGCGCTCCACATACTCGATCATACCATGGCTGATTTGTAAGATTCCCTGGATTTCTCCCTGGTCTGGTTCCCATTTCACTCCATGGATCTTGGTCTTTTTATCCGCTGATAAAAATTGAAACGTGCTCTTTTTCATACTGTCATGCCCTTTCTTTAAATTTTATGATTTGATACAAAATACTGGTGATTTTCGTCATGAAACCAATGCGAAAAATTTTCCGTGAGTACAATCCCGCGTCAAAGCAGAAACCTTCCGCTTTAACAATAATTCTTTACAACAATCTGAATACTTTCTCTTCCATTATATACATTGATCTCTGGATAATACACAAAAGATACCAGTATACCGCTTTCTCTTCCTGCCATTGCCCGCTTTACTGCATCCATGCTATATTTTTCCTCTAGAAAGTCCAAAAACTGCTGCACCTGACCAAAATACAAAGCTGTAAAAATGACGCCGCCCTGGCTTTTCACCTGCATCCTGCACACATTTTGATTTTTCCCTAAAATCCGAAGGGACAAAATCTGAATGTTCCGGTCAGCAAACACAGGTTTTTCATTCGATTTTCCAAATGGTTCCAAAATACTTAACTCCGAAATCAGCTTCTTTGATATGTAATCCAAAGGCATTGGGACATCTATCACAACCTTCCCCTGTAAATCTTCATCGGTCAATATCGTATTTTCATTCATTTTTCGACAAAATATTTCTACATTTTCCTCTGGCAAAGACAGCCCTGCCGCCATAGGATGCCCTCCATATTTCACAAACAATTCCTTACATTTTGTCATCTCTTCATACATGGAATACGGTTCAATGGAACGTCCAGAGCCTTTGACGCCCTCCTCTGATTTTGTCAATACAAACGTGGGACGGTTGTATTGTTCCCGAATACGCCCGGCAATAATTCCCGCAAGGCTCTCATGGCAGTCGGGCAGATAAATCACCAAAACCTTGTCCTCCTTAAGCCTTGTGTGTTCCACCAGCTCCTTTGCCCTTAACACCCCCTGCTCTGTCATCTCTTTACGGCTCACATTCAAATCATACAAATCCCCCGCATACTCTGCCGCCTGGTATTCGTCTTCTGCCAACAGCATATCCAAGGCACGTTTTGCCGTATCCAGCCTGCCGCTGGCATTTAGGCAGGGACCCAGCACAAATCCAATATGATAGGATTTAATACTGCCTGGCACAAGCTGGTTGCGCGCCATCAATGCACGCATACCATAGTTTTTTGTGTGGTTGAAAGCCTTCAGCCCCTCCTTCACCAAAATCCGATTCTCTCCCTGTAAATCCATCACATCGCCCACTGTGGCAAAAGCTGCATTTTCCAGATAAAGCAGCGCCTCCTTTTGTGCCTTTCCCAATTCCTGATAGAGTACCTGTATCAATTTAAAAGCGACTGCTGCACCGCACAAGCATTTAAAAGGATAAGTACAATCTGCCTGTTTGGGATTTACCACTGCATCTGCAGGCGGTATCTGATACTTTCGTTCCCCGTCTTTGTGTACCTCAAAAGGCACCTCATGGTGGTCCGTAATAATTACTGTCATCCCTAGCCTTTTTGCCAGGCTAATCTCTTGAAATGCGGCAATGCCATTATCACAGGTTAAAATGGTGTCTATCCCATCTTCCAAGGCATGGCGTACCAGCCGTTCATTGACTCCATAACCGTCTGCAATCCGATCAGGTATTACATAGTCTACCTGCGCGCCGCAGCGTCTTAAAGCGTCATACAAAATATAGACTGACTGTACGCCGTCAATATCATAATCCCCCAGAATCCTGATTTTCTTTTCTTGTTTAATTTTTTTCTGTAAAAGTTCTGCGGCAAGTACGATATCTTTCATCTGCCTGGGGTCGTGGAGATCCTTTAAGGTTCCATGCAAATACTTCTCGATCTCCTCTTTCCCCACCACTTCGCGGTTGCGGATAATCCTTGCTGTCACCTGGTCAATCCCGAATTCTTCTGCAATCCCTTTAAAATCTGCCCTCTTTGCCGCAACTACCCATTTTTCCATTTGTCTGCCTCTACATCTCGTTTTCATATTCAACGTTACAAAGTGTCAATCCCTTCGCAGGCATGGTGATTCCAGCATTTTTCCGTATTCCTTTTTCCATAATTTCCACCATGTCCCTAGGGGTTCGTTTTCCCTCGCCAACCTCAACCAAAGTACCTGTAATAATACGTACCATATGATGCAGAAAACCATTTCCAGTAACCACTACATCCACTTCCTTCTCGTTTTGAAGAATTTCAATCTGGTAGATCGTCCGCACTGTTGATTTCTTTTTCTGTGCCCTGGCGCAAAATGCAGCAAAATCGTGTCTGCCAACCAAATACTGGGCAGCACGGCGCATCGCAGGGATATCCAGCGGTTCCCTAATTTCATACATCCATTTTCTTCCAAATACATTAGGGTCACTGCTGTTGAAAATCCGATAACAATAAGTTTTTTTTGTGGCGCACAGCCTTGCATGAAATCTCTCAGGCGCCTTGTCAATCTCTATAATCCCAATATCTTCTGGCAGATATTGATTTACATAATCTTTGATTTCCTTGGGCATCTTATCAACCGTAAGCTTTACATTTGCTGCCTGCCCCGTGGCATGGACCCCCGCATCTGTCCTGCCAGAACCTTGTACCTCTACCGATCTGCCTTCTAATGCTGAAAATACACTGTTTAATTTCCCCTGGATCGTCACATCTGTATCCTTTTGGCTCTGCCAGCCCTTATACCGGGAGCCATCATATTCTATGATCATTTTATAATTTTGCACTGTTTATGTCCTTTCTGGCATTCCTCTATACTGCCTAAATATACCCAAAACTTGTATCCAAAGGGCTCCCTACCATAAATTACGGCGTATCTAAGGCGTCCCCAAATGGCTGCCCATCATGCCATTCGGCGTATCTAAGGTATGATTCGTTGTACTAAAAAGCATCATAACAAAAAATAATGACTTTTACAAGGAAATATGATAAGATGGGTTACAGCGTATTGTGAGTCAAATATCCATGAAAATATGGCTATTTTCCTAAGTGCGCTTTGGGTACATTGCCCACGGAAATAAAAAAGAAGGGAGTCCCAAATGAACCCGTTAGACTTAATTGAAATCTTAAGAAACCACACGGTATATATCCAGACCCACAACTTCCCGGATCCCGATGCCATTGCAAGTGCCTTTGGTCTCCAGCAGTTTCTCGCTTACCACGGAATCCCTGCCACCCTTTGTTATGATGGAAAGATTGACAGGCTCAGCGCCAAGAAAATGTTGGAAACTTTCGAGATTACTATGATTTCCAAAGGTGACCTTGACAAAATGACAGAACGCGACTTGATTGTCCTAGTGGATTCCCAAAAAAAGAACAGTAACGTCACAGATTTAATTGGTGATGAGGTGGCTTGTATCGACCATCATCCCATTTTCTTTTCCTATGAATATCTCTACCAGGATATTCGCCCTGTGGGATCTTGTTCTTCTATCATTGCCTCCTACTTTCAAAGTACCCATACCCCCCTCCAGCAGAAATGTGCTGCTGCCCTTGCTTATGGTATCAAAATGGATACGGCAGATTTTACAAGGGGGACCACGGCGCTGGATACTGAAATGCTTTCCTTTTTATTCACCTTTGCAGACTGGCAGCTTGTAGCAGACATGTACAACAACACAATGGAATTTGACGACCTGCGGGCATATGGGGCGGCAATTCAAAATATTCAGATTTTTGACCGGACAGGTTTTGCCTATATTCCTTTTAACTGTGCCCAGGCATTGATCGCCATTATCTCAGACTTTATTTTATCCCTGGATGTAGTTGACATTGCTGTGATCTATGCCATGCAGACAGACGGCATCCGTTTTTCTGTCCGCAGTGAACAGAACCGAATCCATGCCGGAAATTTAATCAACAAGGTCTTACATTCCTATGGCAGCGGCGGCGGGCATCCTTCTATGGCAGGCGGCATGATTCCCTCAGCAAACCTGCATCTTCTGGGTGAAGACATCCACAATACCATCCAGCATACTTTTTTGAATATCATTGCAGAAATGGAACAATCCCAGGCAGGTTAAACTTGCCTGGGATTGTTCTGTGTTCTATATTAGGAAAGTTCTTTAAACTTTCCTAATATAGAACAGCAAAATGCGCACGCGCACAAGTGGAAAGAGTCACTTCGTAACTGTGCGCGGCGCGAAACAAAAGATGCGTTAGCAAAAGAAATTAGTCGCGGGGGTACGTGAAACACACTTTTGTTCTCCAAGAGCGTGCCTGAAAACTGTTTTCTGACACAACCAACCGGGAACCCCCCGCCTCTATAAACGGTAAATCTCTGGGAACCTGCCATTATAACGCCAACAGCGCATTAAAATTAATTAAAGCTCACAATTGTTTACCGTCCTTGGGAACGGCACGACATCACGGATATTGGTCATACCTGTCAAATACATGACACACCGTTCAAAGCCCAATCCAAAGCCAGCATGTCTTGCAGATCCATATTTGCGCAAATCCAAATAAAAATTATAATCTTCTTTGTTGAGTCCCAGCTCGTCCATCCGCTGGCATAATTTCTCGTAGTCATCCTCTCTTTGGCTTCCGCCAATAATTTCTCCAATTCCTGGCACTAGGCAGTCCACTGCCGCGACTGTCTTGCCGTCAGGATTCAGTTTCATATAGAATGCCTTGATTTCTTTGGGATAATCCGTCACAAAGACAGGCCTCTGAAAGACCTCTTCTGTCAGATACCTCTCATGTTCTGTCTGAAGGTCTGCCCCCCAAGAAACTTTATACTCAAATTTATCATTATTTTTTTCCAAAATCTCAATAGCTTCTGTATAGGTCACATGCGCAAATTCTGAATTTGCCACATGATTTAACCGCTCCAGCAATCCCTTGTCCACAAACTGATTAAAAAACTGCATCTCCTCTGGCGCATGTTCCAAAACATAAGAAATAATATACTTCAACATGCTCTCTGCCAAAACCATATCATCCTTGAGGTCAGCAAATGCAATTTCCGGCTCAATCATCCAGAATTCTGCCGCATGTCTGGTGGTATTAGAGTTCTCTGCTCGGAACGTAGGACCAAATGTATAGATATTTTTAAAAGCCATGGCATAGGTCTCACCATTTAACTGTCCGCTTACAGTAAGGTTTGTGGGCTTGTTAAAGAAATCTTGGGAAAAATCCACCGTTCCATCCTCAGTTTTGGGAATATTGTTCAAATCCAGCGTAGTAACCTGGAACATTTCTCCTGCACCCTCACAGTCGCTTCCAGTGATCAAGGGCGTATGCACATATACAAAATCCCGCTCCTGGAAAAATTTGTGGATGGCATAGGCAATCAGGGAACGCACACGGAATACCGCCTCAAACGTATTGGTCCGTGGTCTCAGATGGGAAATTGTCCGCAAATATTCAAAGCTGTGGCGTTTCTTCTGCAAAGGATAATCTGGCGTGGACTTCCCTTCTATTAGGACTTCCTCTGCCTGGATTTCAAAAGGCTGCTTTGCCGATGGGGTGGGAACCAGCTTTCCTTTCACAAGGATTGCCGCACCTACATTTAATTTTTCTACTTCTGCAAAATTCGAAAGCCCATCGTGATATACCACCTGGACAGGTTCAAAAAAAGTACCGTCGTTTACTACAATAAATCCAAAGTTCTTAGAATTGCGGATGCTTCTCACCCAGCCGCCAATATTCACTTCTTTTTCTAGATATTTTTCTCTCTTTCGATACAAATCCTTGATATTAATTAATTCCATAGCTCTTCTCCTTTATCTTTGAAAACCTTCCTTTTAATCTGCATTTTCCCCTGCATCTGCCTGACCGTCGGAGGCTGCATCGTCTTTCGCATCCTCCTGACTGTCAGAACCTGCATTTTCTCCTGCATCTGTGGATTCAGCTTTGTCTTCATAAGTAATCTTTGCATTTTCAATGAGAAAATCCATGGTCTTGTCGCTGACATACGCGTTTTTTACATAATCCTCACCATATTGCTTAATCAGAGCCTCTTCACTCTCAAAGCCAAAATCTGCCACCACGTCTTGCTTATATTCTGCAAACCCTTTCTCATCTGCCTCAATCTTCTCTTTTTTGGCAATGGCTTCCAAAATAATCTGGTTTTCCAGGCTTTCTTTCATTGTCTGCTCTGCCTGTTGGTTAAATTCTTCCTCCGTTGTGTTGATGCTGGACAAATAATCTTCCAGTTTCATCCCATAATTCGCTTCCATATTTGCCGTAAACTGGTCCATATATTCCTTTAGCCGCTCTTCTAACAGCCCCTCTGGCAAGGTTACTTTTGAATTTTCACGAAGTTTGGCAAACAGTGCATTCTGGGTATCTGATTTCTTGGTACTTTCATTGTTGGTTTCCATCTGTTCTTTTACCCCTTTTACCATATCCTGTACATTTTCATACCCTTGGGATGCAAAATTTTTTGCCACATATTCATCTGTCATGGTATTGTATGTCATATCCACCTTATTGACAATCTTGTTGATGGTTACCTTAAACACCACTGCCTGTCCTGCTAGTTCTGTATTTTGATAATCTTCCGGGAAGGTCAGATCTAAGGAAACTTTCTCTCCCACTTTCTTCCCAATCAAACCATCCTCAAAACCGTCAATAAAACTGCCAGAGCCAATTTCCAGGTTTGCTCCCTGTGCAGTGCCGCCGTCAAACGCCACATCATCTTTTAGCCCTTCATAATCAATATTTACAGTATCTCCTTTTTCCACCGTGGTCTTGTCAGAATCTACATAATCTGGATAAGATAAGAGCATGGTATCAATGCTTTTCTCCACATCCTGGTCTGTGACTTCATACGTGCCCAATGTCAACTGTATGCCCATATAATCACCTAATTCTACACATTCTTCCGCGTTATATTCAATCTTTTGCGTACTCTCGCCAGAACCTGATTGTTCGGTATTTTCCTCCGATTGCTGGGTATCCTCCTTTTTCTCCTCTGTATTCTTTTTTGTTCCACAGCCGCCAATCAATGTGACAGCACATGCTGCAGCCAATAATATAATTATTTTTTTCTTCATATAACATTTACCTTTCTTTTTAAATTTCAAAACCCATTCCTATGGATTTAGGTGCAGGATTCGAGTCACCATATGCTCAAACCTTCCTCTTTTCTTCACAATAATTAAGGATAGCACATTTTTTCTGAAATGGAAAGGCTTCCCGACTACAAATCACAAATTAATCACAATCTTTCTTTTTTCAAAGAAGTGTGCTATACTCTTTCAATAATATAGGTAATTGCGAAACAAGTTCAAAATCTTGATTCCAATAGGGTAAAGGCCCGGTTGAGCCGGACTTACAGGAGATGGATGTGGATAACAAGAGTTTTAAGACATGAAAACAAAGCGGATAAGGAT
>CATOOV010000018.1 GCA_951801955.1 uncultured Lachnospiraceae bacterium | reverse complement strand
TCTTATGATTTCGTAAGTTTTGGACTTACGTCAGCTTTGCTATGCCATAAAATCGTTATTTTTCGATTTACGGAAGCCGACTGCCAAGTCCTACTTTTAAATCAATGAGTTTTGCTCATCTCTATTTTATAAATATTTTAGGTTCCTGTATAATGTATCGGATGTTTTTTTGTCTGCTTGAGAGCGCATGTTATTTTTCTCTCATCGGAAAAGACGCCCACTTCTATCAATGGCAAGTATAACAAATTTGTCTCAGTGAGAGTTAGGTCTCTGACTGAGACAAATCCTCCGGTCGATTGCAGGGTGCGGGGAAGCTTTCGTATTTTAGCGTGACAAGATCTTTCCTATAGAATAGAAAAACCATATATAATAATTTCCTTGAAAATTATTATATATGGCGGCTATGACTTATTATATCAACTTCTTAATGTTCTTTTCTTTTAAAAACGCTGATAGCATTTTCAATCCGAGCGCCCTGCTTTGAATCCTGACCATGGACGTTACTTTTACAGTTAGCTCGATCCAGGCTACCTTACGGCACATGAAAGGTTCTGCTTAGTGCTGCTTTGTTCCCAACCTGACACGGTTCACAGATTTCCATTGCGTAAGACCCAAACGTCATCACCACTTATAAAAGGCAGCCCCACAGGCAAAAACCCGGGGCAGAGCATCACCCCAACTGTAGCGGGTTGTTGGTATAGGGCACCGCTAACGCCCCGGCTGCTCGGAGATTTAAGTATAACGTGTTTTGAACAAAAAGTCAACTGGTACAAGAAAAATTTAATATGTTTTTAATAAATAAACAGCGACATGTATTCGGATAGGGGATAGAAAATCAAACACCCTATTTTGAATTGCATTAGCGCAGAGGTCTTGCAATCATTACAATATTGCTTTCTGGATAATAATATCGCAGAGGTTTTTCTAATCGGTGGTTATTTCCATAATACATGGAAACATGGTAAATATTTTTATATCGTCCATTCGATCTGGGGGAACTATAAAAAATCAGATCTCCTGGAAGCAGCTTGTCTGCGCTGATACCATGATAGGAAATAACTTTTCCGGTGTTCTCCAGATGAGATGCCATGGCAGCGGCAGTGGGCGCCCAGGTAGGGCTGCCGCCTAGAAGCCCTGAATCACAGCCATAAGAGCGGAATACAAGGGAACTGCAGTCATAGAATCCGTGAGACATCCGCCGTGCTTGGCTATAGGTGGAGCTGTACATGATATTGTAGCCTTTTTTACAGGCGTTTAGGGCGCGTTTGGCTATGACAGATACCTCAAAAGTAAAATGGTTTCCATCCGCTGTGACTGTGATACGGGTGGTTCCACTGCCCCGTCCGGTGACGACTCCAGATTTACTTACCGTCGCGATAGAAGTTTTTTGAGATTTGTAAGTAATTCGGCTTTTGGAGGATACGCCGGATAATTTTATTTTTGTTTTCTTTCCAGGAGACAGCGTAGCATTTGTTTTGGTCAAGGCAGGGTTTGTAATATGTACGGTATGTTTGATCGTCTTGCCATCCACACGAATATTTATGGTTGTTTTACCAGAAGTATATCCAGCTTGTATCGTTCCATTTGGGCTGATGGAGGCAAGAGAATTATCTTTGCTTGTCCATGATACAGTACTGTATGAAGTCAGCCCGGAAAGAGAAATCTTACGTGTTTTCCCTAGGGAAATTACAGTGCAGTTATTTTTTGTCTTTGGATTGGAGACTTTTATGCTGGTATCATATTCTTTGGAAGTACCGTCTGAGTAGTATACCATTGCCGTAATTTTTGCAGTTCCTGTATTTTTGCCAGTGACAGCCCCTGTTTTGCGGTTTACGGAGGCAATCTTGGGATTGGAAGATTTCCAGGTGGTTTTTTTAATGTGGACGCCAGATCTTTTTATATTTTTCAATGTTAATTTTCGAGTCGCCTTTACTGCCACCGCCGCCTGCTGTTGAATCACTCCAGATCCAATTACCTTAATTGTGCAAGAACGTTTGCAGGTTACCCATTCATCGTTATGGTAAACTTTGTAGTATGCGTGTAAAGTTGCAGTTCCGGGTTTACGTGCTGTGATCGTGCAACCGTTTCCAGAAGAGGAAAGTTCAGCCACAGATTGGTCAGTTAATTTAAAAGAGACAGGGTTTGAGGCATTGCGCAGGTAAATGGTAGCACTTTTGCCTTTCATCAGAGTCTGTGAGGTACGGCTGAGCTTGTATTCATTTTTTAGGATTTTCACTTTACAGGAAGTTTTGGCGCCGGGTACGGAAGCAGTAATCGTCACACTTCCTTTCTTTTTCCCTGTAATTTTTCCATTTTCGTCTACGGTAGCAATCTCTGGATTTGAGGAGCGGTAAGTAAGCTTCTTTGCCGGATGTGCCTTGGCATTTAAAGCATAATTGTTTTGTGAAAAAAGGACCAAAGACTTTTTATTTATTTGTACGGTAGGTTTTTTTACTGTAATTTTGCAGGATTTTTTTATACCATTGCAGGAAGCTGTGATGGTTACTGTTCCTGTTTTTTTAGGAGTAACCTTGCCTGCTGAATTCACCGTAGCAATTTTGTTATTAGATGTTTTAAAAGTCACAGTGTTTTTGGGAACAGCAGATACTTTTAAAGTAATGGGATTATCTAAATATACGGTTGGATTGGAGCCTAGCTTAAGTGAAGAGGCTTTGATTTTAAGCCTGCAGACAGCAGAAGCATTGTTTGCCGTTGCCTTAATTGTGACAGTGCCTGCCTTTTTGGCGGTGATTTTTCCATTGGAGTTTACCGTAGCAATCTTCTTGTTAGAAGATTTCCAACGAATGGTACTCTGTGGGAATGCCGTTGCTTTTAATTGTTCTGTCTGGGAAGTGTATAATGTTAATGCCTTTTTATTGAGAAAAATTCTGTTTTTTACAGTAAGAGTACAGGAAGCGGTGCCAATATGGGTTTCCTTTGCCGTTTTGACTGCTGCGGTCACAGTAATTACAGCATGTCCTGCTTTCAGGGTTTTTACGACACCCTGATCTGACACGGAAGCGACATCAGGAGAATCAGAAACCCAATAAACTTCAACGGAATCAGATGGAATTTTTGTCTTTTTTGCATCAAAGACGGCTGCTGTTAATTGAAGTTTGGATTCTGTATTCAGCTTGTATGTATCATGATTTAAGAGTACTCTGAGATCTGCTACAAGCTTCTGTTCTGCGGAAGAGAAGTCTTCTATGGAGTCTATAGATGGTGTAACGTTGTCTTTGGAAATTTCATCACTGGAATCCGGCAGAGAAGGAAGGTCATCCTCGCTGCCTTCATTATCAGGACCATCCGAAGAAGGGAGGTTATCTTTGGAAGCTTCATCGCCAGTACCAGGCAGGGAAGGGAGGTTATTCCTGCTGCCTTCACTATTAAGGTTATCCAGAGATGACGTATTTTCTTCAGCGGAATCCTGGTTAGAGCCATTGGAAGAAGAAAGAGGATCTTCAGCGGAATCCTGGTTAGAGCCATTGGAAGAAGAAAGAGGATCTTCAGCGGAATCCTGGTCAGGATCATTGGAAGAAGAAAGAGGATCTTCAGCGGAATCCTGGTTAGAGCCATTGGAAGAAGAAAGAGGATCTTCACCAGTTTCGGCATTGGAGTTACTGGAAGAAGGAGTGTTATCTTCGTTTATATTATAATTGGAATTATCCAAAGAAGAGAGAGCATCTTTGGTGGTATTATTACCAGAATTATTGAAAGAAGAGGGAGAATTCTCGACGGATTTTTCATTAGGATCGGACAAAAAACCGGCTGCCTGAGAAACAAACGGAGTTTCTAGTATCATCAGACAGCTCAACAACAATGCGACAAATTTTTGGCATTTCATTTTACAGACCTCCTGTTTGGTTTAGAATAAGATTCATACTTATAATAATATCTTTTTCTAAGAGATGCAAGAGGGAATTCCAGAATCTTTTTATCTCATTGAAGAAGGATTACATTTCTATAAGTGATGGGTAAAACAATTTAATTGGTCACGCTGCTTTTGATATGCAGGGAGTCGAAAAAACAGATGGCAGATGGCATTCACATCAAAAAACAGTGAGTATAACAAATCAAGGGA
Organism: uncultured Lachnospiraceae bacterium; assembly: GCA_951801955.1. Classification (GTDB taxonomy): domain Bacteria; phylum Bacillota; class Clostridia; order Lachnospirales; family Lachnospiraceae; genus Petralouisia. Next base: position 49,401 of record CATOOV010000018.1, on the reverse strand, counting down.
AACCCAGATTTTTCGACTTGCTTTTTCTGATAGATAATAATATAATAGACAGACATATATAGTATCAAAAAGCCATAGTGATACTATATTTAGTACTTTAGCACAATAAAATTGATTGTACTAGTGTACTGAAATTTGGAGGTAGTGGAATGAAAATCATTAAAAGAAGCGGCAAAGAAACCGAATTTGACAAAAGTAAAATTGTGGATGCCGTTGCAAAGGCAAACCAGGAAGTGGCAGAGAGCGACAGGCTGACAGAAGAGCAGGTTCATCAGATAGCAAGGAGGATCACAGAGATTTGTGCAGTTATGGATCGAATCTATAATGTGGAAGAGATCCAGGATATGGTCGAAAATCAGATTATGTCCTACAAGGCATTCGAGGTGGCAAGGAAATATATTACTTACCGTTATAAACGTGCGCTTGTGCGCAAATCAAATTCTACAGACCAGCAGATTTTAAGCCTGATTGAATGTAATAATGAAGAGATTAAACAGGAAAATTCCAATAAAAATCCCATTGTAAACAGTGTACAGCGGGATTATATGGCAGGGGAGGTCAGCAAAGATATTACCAGAAGATTTTTATTGCCAGAAAAAATTGTCCGTGCACATGAGGAAGGAATCCTTCACTTCCATGATGCAGATTATTTTGCGCAGCATATGCACAATTGTTGTCTGGTAAATCTGGAGGATATGCTTCAAAATGGGACTGTCATCAGTGAGACTATGATTGAACGGCCAAAAAGTTTTTCCACTGCATGTAATGTGGCAACTCAGGCAATTGCACAGATAGCCAGTTCCCAGTATGGAGGGCAAAGCATTACGCTGTCGCACTTGGCGCCGTTTGTGGAAGTGAGCCGGCAGAAACTTAGAAAGATGGTGCGCCGGGAGTATCTTGCAGCAGGGCTTTCATTGTCAGAAGAAAAGATAAATGAAGTGGCAGAAATGCGGGTGAAAGAGGAAATTCGCAGAGGTGTGCAAATGATACAGTATCAAGTTATCACGCTGATGACTACCAATGGCCAGGCGCCTTTTGTGACAGTGTTTATGTATCTGGATGAGGTGGAAGAAGGACGTACCAGGGACGACTTGGCATTGGTGATTAAGGAAATGCTTCTTCAGAGGATGCAGGGGGTAAAAAATGAAAAGGGCGTCTATATTACACCAGCGTTTCCAAAGCTGATCTATGTACTGGAAGAGGATAATATCCGGGAAGGAAGCCCTTATTGGGAACTGACCAAACTGGCGGCAAAATGTACTGCAAAACGGATGGTGCCAGATTATATTTCTGAGAAGGTTATGAAAGAAAATAAAGAGGGTAATTGTTATCCTTGTATGGGATGCCGCTCTTTTCTCACCGTATATCACGATGAGGAAAACCATCCTAAATTTTATGGCAGGTTTAATCAGGGCGTGGTAACGTTAAATCTAGTGGATATCGCTTGCTCTTCTGGAAAGGATATGGATAAATTCTGGGAAATTTTCGACAAGCGTCTGGAATTATGCAAAGAGGCGTTGATGCTGCGTCATGAGCGGCTCAAAGGCACGCCTTCCGATGTAGCGCCGATCCTATGGCAGTATGGCGCCCTGGCACGTCTCAAAAAGGGAGAGGTGATTGACAAGTTTTTATACCATGGGTATTCTACGATTTCCCTTGGTTATGCGGGGCTTTGCGAGTGTACACGGTATATGACAGGGAAATCCCATACAGATCCACATGCCACTCCTTTTGCGAGGAAAGTGATGGAGCATATGAATCAGGCATGTAAGCGCTGGGAAAAAGAGACAGATATCGCGTTCAGCCTTTATGGAACTCCTTTGGAATCCACTACTTATAAATTTGCAAAATGCTTACAACGGCGTTTTGGTGTGATTGAGGGGGTAACAGACAGGAATTATATTACCAATAGCTACCATATTCATGTGACAGAGGAAATCGACGCGTTCAGCAAGCTGAGTTTTGAGGCACAGTTCCAAAAGCTTTCACCAGGAGGTGCAGTCAGTTATGTAGAAGTACCCAATATGCAAGGCAATATAGACGCAGTGCTGACGGTGATGCAGTATATTTATGAAAATATTATGTATGGGGAATTGAATACAAAGAGCGATTACTGCCAAGTATGCGGCTATGAAGGTGAGATTCAGATTGTGTCTGATCAAGATGGGAAACTTGTCTGGGAATGTCCAAACTGCCAGAATCAGGATGAAGATAAGATGAACGTGGCGCGCAGGACCTGCGGCTATATAGGGACTCAGTTCTGGAATCAGGGAAGAACCCAGGAAATTCAAGAAAGGGTGCTGCATTTATAATGAATTATGGAGCAATCAAAAAAACAGATGTGGCAAATGGTCCTGGTGTAAGGGTTTCGCTGTTTGTGTCTGGCTGCACCCATCACTGCAAGGGTTGTTTTAACCAGGAGACATGGGATTTTCATTACGGCAAAATATTTTCAAAGGAAGTGCAGGAAGAACTACTGAGGTTGTTAAGCCCAGGATTTATTACAGGGTTGACGGTGTTAGGCGGAGAACCTTTTGAGCCATCCAACCAGCGCGTGTTGCTTCCATTCCTAAAGAAAGTCAAAAACCATTTTCCTGACAAGGATATCTGGTGTTATACAGGATATATTTTGGAACAGGAATTATGGAAGGAAAGCCGCGCCAGATGTGAAGTCACAGATGAAATGCTTTCACTAATTGATGTTTTGGTGGATGGGGAATTTGTACAGGAAAAGAAAAATCTTTCTCTTTTATTCCGAGGTTCAGAGAATCAGAGGCTGATTGATGTGCCAAAGAGTACCCGTCAGGATAAGGTATGTCTGTTGGAAGGATCCAATGTAAATTAAGAAGAAAGATTTAAGAAAAGAATAAGAAAATATTTGCAAAAGAAGATATACATTGCAAGATAAAAAAGATAAAATTAAAGAGGGAAAATAAGAAATGGATTATAAGGTAAGGTTCCAGGAGAAAGAGTATTATAAGGTCACATTGGTGAGTCTTAATCCAGACAGATGCCGGATACTGAAAGGTCCAGAGGAGGAGAAAAGGCTGGTGGAAGTTCTCTTGGATGATTATCAGATCAGCAGATATGAGAAAATGATTCAGTTAGTTGTAAGGGAAGTGGTGGAGGAAAGTTATTGGAGTGATTTTTACCATATTTTTTCGTTAAAACATTTGCAGGAAGAATTCCAAAAAGGGACGGCAAACATATCTTATTCCTATCTTCGAAGGATTGATGAAAATATGCAAATGGTAACGGCATCCGTTTATCCAAGAAAATTTGGAAGCCAGGGGCAGTTGGAGGAGTTCATGATGTACGTGTTCATACAGCGATAAATATATGGAAACTATTTTGGGAAGAGGGATGAATATGACAAAAAGAAAACGCAGAAGAAAACAGAGAATTATAATAGGAAGTACGGTTGGAGTAATTCTTGTTTTGGCAGCTGCATATCTGGCAATGTCTTTCTATTTTAGTAGCCATTTTTTCTTCCGTACCAAAATAAATGGGTGGAAAGTAGGAGGAATGGACTTAAAAGAGGCAGAAGAAAAGGTTGGAAATAGTGTGGAAGATTATCTTTTGACAGTGTTCGACCGGGAAGGGGAAAAGTATCACATTTATGGAAAGGACATAGGATGTACCTATGTTTCAGAGGGGTCTGTCCATGATTTTTTGGAAAGCCAAAATCCATATCAGTGGTTGGTTGGGAGCTTTCAGCCAAGTAATCGAGAGGTTCCGATTACCATGAAATATGAAAAAGAATTGCTTGCTGATGCTGTCTCAAATATGGAATGTTTTCAGAAGGAAAATATTACAGAACCTGAAAGTGCCAGGGTGGAACTTGGGGAAGATGGTTATTACATAGAACCAGAAATTATGGGAAACCATATGATTTTGGAAAATGTCCTTGCCAAAGTAGAGGATGCGGTTACGGCAGGGGAAGATTCTGTCGAACTGGCAGATGAAGATTATGTCAATCCAGAATACACCAGTGAAAGCGAAGAAATTACAGGGCTTATGGACCAGATAAATAAATATGAGAGTGCTGAAATAAATTACGAGATTAAGGATTTTGAGGAAAAACTGGATAAGAAGCAGATTCGGGAATTCTTACAGGTAGATGGATTTACAGTCACTCTGTTGGAAGATAAAATTGAAGCCTACGTGCAGGCGCTTGCCAGCAAATATAATACTTATGCGGATGTGCGTTCTTTTAAGACCTCTTCAGGAGATACGGTGGAGATTGGCGGCGGGGATTATGGCTGGATCGTGGATAAGCCAAAAGAGTTCGAGCAATTGAAAGCAGATTTAGAAGCCGGTAAACCAGTGAACCGCGAACCTGCTTACCTGCAGCGGCCTTTTGTGGAAGGTAAGGATGATATAGGAAATACATATGTGGAGATTGATTATACCAAACAGCACCTGTGGTATTACGAGAATGGAGAACTGGTAGTGGAAAGCGACCTTGTTTCAGGAAATATCAGCAGGAACAATGGATCTCCAGACGGGGTATTTAAGATTGTATATAAGGACAGCCCCGCCGTGCTGAAAGGTGAGGATTATGAGTCGGATGTTACGTATTTTATGCCCTTTGCCTATAATGTAGGGATTCACGACGCCTCCTGGCGGAATGGGCAGTTTGGCGGGGAAATTTATAAGTCCAGCGGTTCCCATGGCTGTATTAATGTGCCTTATGAGGTAGCAGATAAAATATATAAGAGTATTAAGGTGGGAACGCCGGTGGTTGCATTTTACCGGGAAGAGGTGGAACTTACGGCAGAAAACGCTAAGATTTCAAATGCATATTCTTATGTAGATCCAGAGAAAAAAGAAACAGAGTGACAGTAGGATGCAGAAGAATAAAAAAGAAGCGGAGTCTTGAAATATGGATATTTATGGAACCATTGGACCAGCATGTTTGGATGATAAACTCTTAGAGGAGATGTTTCTTCTTGGTATGACAGGAATGAGGCTGAATCTTTCCCATACAGAATTGTCAGATTGTCATGAATGGACAGATAAAATAAAACAGGCGGCAAAATCTGCCGGCGTGAAGCCAAAGATTTTGATTGACTTGCAAGGACCAGAGCTTCGGATTGGAAAATTGGAAACTCCAATATTGCTGAGAGAAGGAGAACAGATCATATTGGAATCACAAAACCGGGAAGAAACAAAGTCAAAAGAATTGGACTGTGGTCTTTTCGGCTGCCAGGAATATGGACAAAGTGCTACCGCTATTTCTGTGCCAGAACCTGTGATAGCAAGGATGGAGACAGGGCAGCAGGTACTTTTGGATGATGGGAAAATAATGTTGGTTGTGTTGGCGTCAGAACAGGGAAGGTCCTGCTGCCAAGTCTCGCGCGGAGGGATATTAGCTTCCAAAAAAAGTATTGCTTTGCAAGGGATAGAACTTTATCTGCCGACTTTAACAGAGAGTGACCGAAAGAATCTTCGGCAAGCCAGGGAACATGGCGTCACAGGGGTTATGCTGCCTTTTGTAAGTAAGGCTTATCAACTGCAAAATCTAAAGCGGGAACTTTTGGAAATGAAGGAGCCAGAACTAGAAATATTTGCAAAAATTGAGAATTTAGAAGGCTTTCATAATTTAAAACACCTTTTGCCTTATGCAGATCATATCGTGATTGCAAGAGGGGATTTGGGGAATCGAATGCCCTTATGGGAGCTTCCGTCAATACAAGCTGAGATTGCAAAGGTGTGCCGGAAGGAAAAGAAGCCTTTTATGGTGGTAACACAGATGCTTGCATCTATGGAAGACCATAAGGTGCCCACTCGTGCTGAGGTATCGGATATTTTCCGAGCTGTGTCAGAAGGCGCCTTTAGTGTGATGGTGACAGGAGAGACAGCGGCAGGCAGGTATCCGGTGGAAGCGATGAAATATCTTTGCCGAACTGTACAGAGCGCCCAGGAATATTTAAAAGAAAGACAGAATAGGGAAAGAAAACAAATATAAGCTTACATATTGAGAATAAGGTGCCAAAAGGCGGAGTTATTAAAACGCCTTTTGACACCTTATTTAAAATACTTCCCATCTTCCGCTGGCTCCGCAGGGAAGTACCAGCCCATTGGAGGAAACGGGCAGGCCAATTTCCTGGGCATCTACATTCCCATTAAACTTCTTTAGCTCTGTGCCCAGCATATATGCAAGGACGGCAGGCTGTAAACCAGTAGTATAAGAATTAATCAAAAAGAACAGGGGGCGGTCTGACAGAAGCTGTGCACAAAGTTTTACAAGTGGATGAATTGCGTCTTCGATTTTCCAAATTTCCCCTTTTGGTCCTCTGCCATAGGAAGGGGGATCCATGATAATGGCGTCATAGTGGTTGCCGCGGCGGATTTCCCGTTCCACGAATTTTACACAGTCATCTACAATCCAGCGGATCGGCGCATTGGCAAGCCCAGAGGAAACAGCGTTTTCTTTTGCCCAGTTTACCATTCCTTTGGAAGCGTCCACATGGGTGACGCTGGCTCCTGCTGCCGCCGCTGCAAGCGTGGCGCCGCCAGTATAGGCAAATAGGTTTAAGATTTTAACTGGATGATTTGCCTTGCGGATCTTATTTCCAAACCAATCCCAGTTTACGGCTTGTTCTGGGAACAATCCAGTATGTTTAAAGCTGAAGGGCTTTAAGTGAAAGGTCAGAGAATGATAGTGGAGATCCCATTGTTCGGGAAGGTCAAAAAATTCCCATTCCCCGCCGCCTTTTCTGCTTCGGTGATAATGACCATTTTTCTGTTTCCACCCTGGATGTTTTCTGGGGGTATCCCAGATGACCTGGGGGTCTGGCCGGACTAAAATATAATCGTTCCATCGTTCCAATTTTTCGCCTTTCGAGCAGTCAATAACTTCATAATCCTTCCAATTATCAGCAATCCACATAAATAATTCCTTTCCATATATTCCAATTTGAGACAACCATAGTATCTTCTTGAAATCGTTCACTCTATTATAAAACAGGAAAAAAATACCGTCAACTGGTCTGAGAAAGTGTCTGTAATAAAAAAATAGAAATATTTTTTAGCAAAAACTGACAAAATTTTTCTATTTATGGAGGTATAATGTGAACCATGGGATGAAAAATGGTGTCGGTTCCCATTGTTTTTACTCTTTTATCCACTTATGTCAGAAAAGCGTCAATTTGTGCCAAGAACCTAAAAAAATATTTTCCGCTTTCCGATAAACATAGGGAAAGCAGAGGAGAATATGATTAGAATTGCGATATGTGATAAGGAAAAGAATATGCGGATCTACCTTTCGGAGCTTGTCAAAAAAGAACATGTGGAATGCGAAATTGCACAGTACCAATCCAGTGAAGAATATCTGACAGAAAATCGGGAATATGACCTGCTGTTTTTAGAAATGAATTTGCAGTTTCCAGGCGACGGCTTGAAATTGGCAGAGGAAATCCGAAGCAGGAAAACGGGAAAGCAGCCCCTAATTATCTTTGTGACAGCTTATGAAAAATATGTCTATGATGCTTTTGATGTGACAGCATTCCAGTATCTGCTGAAACCAGTAGATGAAAGAAAATTTTCGAAGGTTTTCCAGCGGGCGGCAAAGCAGATTTTATTTGAAATGAAAACGCAGAAACCGCCGCTCGTCATTCAGTGTGCTGGGGTGAGCAAGGCAGTTTCCATAGACAGCATTTACTATGTGGAAAGCCAGGGACACAAGGTAGTGCTTCATCTTAAGGATGAAAGGTTGGAGTATTACGCCCAAATTGGAGTACTGGAGAAAGAGCTGAGCGGGCAGTTTTTCCGAATCCATAAAGGATATTTGATTAATCTTTCTTTTGTGAATGGTTACAACAAAACGGCTGTCACCCTTACAAATGGGGAAAAGCTGCTTATTTCAAAATATAAGCATGGAGAATTTGTAAAAGCATACTTGGATTATGTGGCAGCAAAAGGGTAGCGCAATGGTTTAAGGAGGAAGAAATATGAGAGTTACGACACAAATGTTGAATGCATCCATGAGAAGGGCAAAGTTGTCCACGAACAATATGTCATTGGTGAATTATCTAAACGGCGGCAGTGCGCAAAGCAATAATCTGATGAGCAGATTGAATAAAAGCAATGCAGCATCCCAGATACAAAAGAGGAATTATGAAAAGCTGACGAATACGGCAGAGGATTTACAAAAGGCAGCAGATGTACTGAATTCTAAGAAACTATATGAAGAGGCAAAAGAAAGTGGTGACAACCAGGCAATCTGCAGCCAGGCAAAAAGTTTGGTAGAATACTATAATGATACAGTAAAAGCATTGAAAAATACCACGTCTCCCTTGAATAAATATTATAAGGAGGCTCTGTCAGAAGTCCCAACAGAAGACAAAGAGGCACTTAAGGGGATTGGAATTACTTTGGGAAAAGACGGCACATTGAGCATAGATGAAGATAAGCTCAAAGCGGCAGATTCAGACACTTTGCAGGCAGTTCTTGGAGGTAAATTTTCGGCAAAAATCTCCTTTTTGTCAGACCGGATTGGAGATAATGCCAAAGTCAATGCTGGTGGTGTGGTAAGCCAATATAACTCCATGGGCAGCAGTTATTTTACAGAGGCAAACAAGTTTAATTTCTGGGGATAGGTGAGGCGTATATGAAAATTTATGCAGGCAGGACAGAAATTCCCAAGGTGAACAAGCATATTCCAACTTATGAGGAAATGGCTGCGAAAGCCAAAGAAGAGGAACTAAAACCAAAAGTTCAGCAATTTGTAAAAGATAAAGTCACATTCTCCCAAGAGGGGCTTAGGAATGCCAAAGAAATGAGGGGCTATCTGAATGAAAAGGGTTTGAACAACAGGATAGATCTCAAGGCAAATTTGGAAGAGTTAGATAAGCAGCTTCATTTAAAAAGTATGGATTATACCAATAATTTTTTAAGTGAAATGCAGCAGGTAATGAATGAGGAGCGTGCTGCTTGGGGAAGTGAGTGTAAGGGAAATTCTTTTGATACTTCCCTTACGCTTATGGCAAAGGCATATCAAGTGGTCCATGACCGGATTGTGGATGAATTTGCCAGAGATGACAGGGACACAACGTATATATTTGATGAAGTCACCAAAGCGCAAAGAGAGGAAACTGTGGAGGATAGGCTGGCAGAGCTGAATCATGCTTATGACCTGCACACTACATTCTTAGCGGCATCCAAAAAAGCCATGGCGCAGATAAAAGAGGCCTTCGGCAAAGAAAAACTCTCAGAAAAACCAGAAGACATTGAGAAAAAGACAAAAGAAGCCTGTATGGAGGCTGTTTCAGAAAAGAACTTGGAACGGCTGAGGCACAAAGTAAATTCCTTTCACCAATACAGCCTGAATTTGTCTATTGGCACTCATTGGCGGCAGGTATTGGGAAAAGTTTGGTAAGTGGTCCAACATTCCAAAATAATACAACGTGATATAGGGTGCCATACCATATCTCATGAGGCAGATATGGTAAAATATCATGAAACTTATGGATATTCTGAGGTGAGTTATGATTGATATTGCAATTGTAGAAAAGGACGAATCTATTCGAGAACAAATTATAAACCTGATAGGAAAACAGCGGTCAGACTGCCGAATTATCAGTATGGCAGGGGAAGAGTTGTTAAGAGCGAAGCAGTCCTTCCATATCATTTTTATGGAGAATGGTTTGGCTGAAAAGAAAAATCGTAAGACTGCAAGAACCTTAAGAAAGCGGCAGAAGGATATGGTACTGGTTTTCCTGACAGGGAAGAAAGAATCTGACGATGATATGGCGACCGTACATTACTTGTGGAAGCCTGTGGAAGAGAAGGCATTTGGAGAAGTCTTTGAGCGGGCGGTCCTGGAGGCGGAGAGACGAAAAATTTTAGGAAGAGGATTTAGATATAAATAGTTCAGTACGGAAAATCCCAGGAAGAAATATAGATATAAATAGTTCAGGAATGGGACAATTAATCATTGCGTGCCAATGAAGAATCTTGTGGATTTGTAATTATCTGGTATCAATGATTTGATGCAGAATACGCGTAATTTTCTACCAGGAAGGATAAAACTATGGCAATTAATGGAATCTATATGAATGCTCTGGCTGGATATGAGACGAAAAAGCAGAGAAACATGCAAGTTCCAAACGTGGGTTTTTCCGAAATATGGCGCCAGGACAAGACAGGACAGCCAGAGGAAGAGAAATATTTAAAGAGAAAAGAGGATAACCAGCAGGAACTTTCCAAACAGAGAGAAGATACAGCCAAAGACGATGGACAGACGGAAACGCAAATTATTGTAAAGCCAGATGGTTCCAGAGTGCTCTTGGTAAACGTCAAGGCTGCAGGAATGGAGATTACTACAAGTTTGAAAATTTCTGATGCCACAGATATGCAGAATGACAGCCACACTGAGATGGAAAGCTTTTCAGAGTGCAATTTTGAACTGGCAGAAGCGTTGGAAAAAGGAAAGGGGAATTGCAGCCTGTAACTGTGTATTGAAAATATTGTTTTTTTTTGGTATATTTTATTCAAGACTTACAAGAACAGGTCTTGGAACGAATGAGCCGCGAACAGCCCTGCCGTAAGGCAGGGCTGTTTGAAGATATGGAGAAAGGTATGGAAGAAAAGAAGCAATTACAAAATATATCAGAAGAACAACAGAAAAGGGAAAATTTGCGCATTCGCAAGACGCAATGGATTCAGGAACAGATTCAGAGGCAGCGGGAAGCAGAAGACACGTTATTTGTACAAATTCAACAAGAGCAGGAAGTATTGGATGCCCTGAAAATGTCTATCAATCAGAATATGGAGTGTACCAAGGAGGCAAAAAAATATAATCAGGAATTTCAACAACATATGGATGCCCAGGTATTCGCCATGTATGGGATAACGGAGGATAAACTTCAGGGAATGAGAGAATATCGGAATGCATACTATCAAGGGTGTGCGTTTTCTTTATTTTTTCTTTCAATTGTATTGGTAGCGCTATGTGGGATTCTTCATGGATTTCAGTCGGAGATTTGTCTCTTTATGTTGGCATTTTCTGGGATTCAAGGGGCGCTTCTCGCCCAGGAAAAGAAACGGAAACGATGGTTTCACCTGCTTTGTAAGACACTTTATTTATTAATGTTTCCCTTAATGATGGTGATTTTTGTTTGTTATGAGTTGAATTACCCGGAATATGGGCTGTTATTGCCGATATTTACGATTTTTGGTATTGGCGTGCTGGTGATTGGCACAGCCGCTTATTTTCTCTATAATCCTTACCGGGGGGACAAACGTGTGGTGGAGGAAGCGAGGGATACAATTCGGGAAATTGAAAAGACTGCACGAAAGGAAATCAAAAGGAATCGAAAGATCAGGGAGAAAGCAGAGAAAAAGGAAAATAAAAAGAGACGGAAATCAGAAGTACGCGCAAAGCGAAAAGCGTCATTTTTCGCCCATTTTAAAAACAAAAAAACCAAGAAAGGGGAAGCAGGAATAAAGCCAGGAATCACAGGTACAGAGCAGGGAGAGATAATGGGGGAAGCCTCAGCAGCAGAGTCAGGAATCACAGGTACAGAGCAAGGGGAGACGCTGGAGGAGGTAACAGAAACAGGGTCAATCGTCACAGGGACAGATCGGTGGGAGACGCTGGAGGAGATTATAGAAACAGAGTCGGAATACATAGGAACAAAGCAACCAGGGAAAAGAAAAGAAGTAGAAATAGATTCGGAGACCACAGGGACAAACCAACAGGAAATGGTACAGGCAGAATTTGAAAATAAGTCAGAAGAGATCGAAACAGAGCCGGATCATTAAAAAAGTAGTTTTTTGGAATATCTGTCTGAAAAAACGTAAATAGTAAGGGCGAGGTGATAAAGTTGAAAAATTATTTAAAAGATCAAACCAGCCCTTACTTACTGCAGCACGCAGACAATCCGGTAAACTGGTACCCTTGGTGTGAGGAAGCATTTGCAAAGGCAAAACAGGAAGAGAAACCGATATTTTTAAGTATTGGTTACAGCACCTGCCACTGGTGCCATGTGATGGCGCATGAAAGTTTTGAGGACCAGGAAGTAGCGCAGGAGCTGAATGAGCATTTTATCTCTATTAAAGTGGATAAAGAGGAGCGTCCAGACATCGACAGTGTGTATATGTCTGTATGCCTGTTGTTTACAGGAAACGGGGGATGGCCTGCCAGTATTTTTATGACGCCGGACCAGAAACCGTTTTTTGCAGGCACATACTTTCCAAAAAGAAGTTCTTATCAAAGCGTAGGTTTATTAGAGGTGTTAAAAGCGATTTGGGAGAAATGGCAGCAAGACAGGGACGGCTTGTTCCAGTCGGCAGAAGAAATTACCAGACAGCTTCAGAAGGAGGGACAACAGTCTTATGGACGCAAAGGCAGGGAAAAATTAGCAGATCAGGCATTTTCCCTGTTCCAGCACAGTTTTGACAGGATTCATGGAGGGTTTGGAAATGCACCTAAATTTCCTTCTCCCCACAACTTGATGTTTTTATTGGAATATTACAAAGCAAGACAAGAAAAATATGCCCTAGTTATGGCGGAAAAGACATTGATGCAGATGTATCGGGGAGGATTGTTTGACCATATAGGGTATGGATTTTCCAGATATTCTACAGATGAATATTTTTTGGTTCCTCATTTTGAGAAAATGCTGTATGACAACGCATTGCTTTTGATGTGTTATACCCAGGCATTCTGTGTGACTGGGAAGGAAGTTTATCAGAATATTGCAGAACAGACGGCTCAATACATTCAAAGAGAAATGACCGCCCCAGAGGGCGGCTTTTATTCTGCCCAGGATGCAGACAGCGAGGGAATCGAAGGCAGATATTATGTCTTTGGTTATAATGAGGTGATAAAGGTTTTGGGAGAGATATCTGGGAAAGCTTTTAACAAATATTATAATATTACGCCAGAGGGAAATTTTGAAGGAAAAAATATTCCTAATTTGTTAAAGAAACCAGAGGGTGTGATTCCGAAAGAACATCTAGAAAAAGTCTATGATTACCGGAAAAAGCGCAGCCGCCTTCATTTGGATGATAAAATTTTGACGGCATGGAATGGAATGATGATTGGAGCGTTTGCAGGGATGTACCGTGTGCTTGGCAAGGAGCCTTATCGAATTCTTGCCGAGCGTGCATGTGCATGTATTGAAAAATATGCAGAACCAGAAGGGCTTTTTGTAAGCGTCCGCCAAGGCAGGATCCAGGGAAAGGGCTTTTTGGATGATTATGCTTTTTTTACGTTTGGTTTGTTGGAGCTCTATCGTGCCACTTTAAAAATATCATATTTGGAAAAAGCTGCGAGTTATTGCCGCAAAGGTCATGCATTATTTGAAGATCAGAAAAATGGCGGATATTATCTGTATGGGACAGAAAATGAATCCCTGATAAGCAGACCGAAAGAGACTTATGATGGGGCAATGCCAAGCGGAAACTCTGTAATGGCATATAATTTGGTAAAACTTTGGCAGATTACAGGGGAAGCAGGATGGGAAACTTTGGCAAAGCGCCAGATGGGTTTCCTTGCAGGGGCTGCACAGGGGTACCCTGTGGGGCAGAGTTTTTTTCTTCTTGCCGAACTGGTTTGGGAGGACCCGCCAGAGCATGTCGTCTGTGTATGGAAGGAGGAGGAAGATTTAAAACAATTGCAGCAAAAGAAACGAGACGGGGCGGATATTCTTGTACTCCAGAATGGCAATGCAGCATATCCCATGATAAATGATAAAACAACGCTCTATATATGCAAAGACAATACTTGCAGCCCGCCAATAAATCTATAGGGACTGCTCTGGAAACAAGAAATCAAAGGGGATGGAAAAATAGGCATTTCTATATTAGTCATCGGCGCAATGTTAATTGGAAATTAATGAAAATGCGAATATGCAACTTCCCTTGCAATGCCAGTGAGAATTTCGTATAATCTTAATCAGGCAAAAAGAGTAGAAAGGGAAGAGAAAATGATCAATGATATACAGATTGGACCAATAACGCTTCATTTATATGGTATTTTGGTTGCGGTGGGTTATTTGAGCGCGTTTTTAATTAGTGAGAGACGTGCAAAAAAAAGGGGGATGGACACAGATATCTTATATGGTATTTTTTGGTGTGCAGTTATTGGGGGCGCCGTGGGCAGCAAATTGCTCTATTTTACTGTGAATATTTCTGATATATTAAAAAATCCTTCTATCCTGTGGAATTTTCAAAATGGCTGGGTGGTGTATGGCGGAATCATTGGAGGTGTTTTGACAAGTATATTGTATTGCCGTTATAAACATGCAGATTTTGTCCAATATCTGGATTTGGTGCTCCCGGCGGTGGCGTTTGCCCAAGGCTGTGGGCGGATTGGCTGTTTTTTTGCTGGATGCTGTTATGGAAGGGAAACGGATTCCATCCTTCATATTCAATACTGGCAGTCAGAGTATGCACCAAACGGAGTAAAGTTGATTCCAACGCAAATTTATTCCAGCATTGGAGATTTCGTGATGGCATTTGCGCTGATGGCATACGCAAAGAGGAAACCAGCCAAAGGAAAAGTGGCGGCTTCCTACTGCATTCTATACAGTATTGGTCGTTTTGTAATAGAAATATTCCGAAATGATTACCGGGGAGAATGGGGAATTCTCTCCACCTCACAGATCATTTCCATATTTATCTTAATACTTGGAATTGGGATGTTCGTGCTTGCTGGAAAACGTTCAGAGTAAAATAGTATATTAATAGATAATTCCTTCATGCCGATATAAAATTCAAAGGAAGAATCGCATGATGGGAGGGTTTTGTTATGTATATTATTATGCCGGTAGAGATAGATGAAACCAAAAAACAGATGAGGAGCAAATCTGTAGATGTGTCACAGGTTATCCGTAATGTGACTGGCGTTGAGCAGACGCGGGAGAAGAAATCTGTCCTTTCGCAGCTTTTGGAGCCCAAACAGGTGGAAGACGGAGAAAAGGACAGAAAGAAAGCGTTGGAAATTGCGAAAAAAATTGCAAGAGGAGCATCGGTATCGCCAGAGGAAAAAAAGTTTTTGATGGAAGTGGATCCCCAGCTGGCACAGATGGCAGAGATGGCGAGGCAGGAAGGGGAGCGCATCAAACATGCTTTGTCTCAAGCTTCGACCAAAGAGGAACAACAGAATATTGTTCAACAGGCATACCAGATGGTATTGCAGGTGAGCAAAACAAACGAACAGTTCGGAATGCTGTTAGGGGAAGCAGTGAAAGAGGCAGTTCAGGAAAAACAGAAAAAAGCACCTTCCCAGACAGAACTTGGAAATGACAAATCCCAGGCACAGCCAGATAAAACCCAGGAAGGGAATGTTCTGCCAATGGAGCAAAATTTTTCAGGGAAGGACAGCCAGCAGGTATTGTTGGAGCAGTTTTTTAAGGACGAATGGATGTCCATGCTGGACTGCAGAGGATAAATGCAAATCGGATTAGGGTGTCTAAAAGTCTAAATTAGCCTGCAAGGGAAATGAAGCTTTTGACACCCTAATCCAATAGGGGAAAATAGGAATTTTGAGGTATACAGCCGGTTTTCATTGCGTTTGTAATGGGAACCGGCTTTTCGTCTGCCATCCATAAAAACTAGGATTGACATTGCCCATTTATAATTTTAAACTCAAAGAAGGTGGACAAGCAGTAGCTGGTTATGGTAATGGGACAGCAGACCAGCATACGTCTTTTTCAGTAGCATACAATATTTGCCTCGCTGCACAGGTGGTCGGCTTAGAATCCGATTATGCACTTGTCTGGGCAATGGGACATGGCAGCAATGAAGGAACTACTACAGGAACCTTTGTGGATTGGATCAATAAGATATGTGGGTAACTCTGGTTGCAAGATGTGGGAAAGCTTTGGAGCGCCATAGAGCCGCAGCCTGTATGGTGCATGAAATAGGAAGGGGCGAGAGTTAAGGGATGATAGGCTGGTTCCCAATCTTCCAGATCAACGATTGATGGCGAACGGGTATTTGGCTACCTATGTTGGTATTAAGAGTATGGGCTTTGTACAAAAATACAATTATTTCCTACCAAGGTCCATACGCTTTTAATTTGACTGCATGATTATTACGCGTGTCCAATAATGTTTTATATGGGAGAGGTTTATTGGACAGATTTGGGTGTTAAAAGATGGTTCTATAAAACCACCTTTTGATACCCAAATCTTGGACAAATAAAGACCTGGTTAATACAAAACTATTAAAGGAAACCTAATCCTGCAAGCAATGAAAAAAAGACCATGTTTACATGGCTGTTTGACGAATGCCGCGAGGGGTAAATACCCCACCCTTTGGGGCAAATTTGCTAAAAACAGGCTAAGACATGCCCCGTCAGCTTGCTGCGGGGTATTTGACTCGCTGTAGTACTAACAAAGCAATAAAAGCAACACCTTTGCAATACTGTCTTCTTCCTCCAACAGATTAATAAGTTTCCCTGCCATTTCTGGGTCATGTGCCACGACCCGTTCAATTCCAGAAATGATCACGCTGTATTCTTCCTCCTGGATTTTGCCATGTTGTTTCCAGACCGACATCGCACATAATTGAATTAATCCAAATTCCACAATTTTTATTTTTATGTTTTCACCGAATCCTTCCATTTTATGTTTTTGAGGAATCCAGTCCAGAAATAATACATATACAAAATAATTTTCAACCAGACAAGCATAATTTTTTCTAAAATAAGGAATAAATGCCTGTATATCTGTTTGAAGCTGCCTGAAATCTTTTAACCAATGATTAAAATTTTCATAAAGTTCTTCAGATTTTACAAAAAAAAGCAGCATTTCCAGCATCTTGTTTTCTGCTAATTTGGTAATAACCATATGGAACCTTTTTGATTTCAGCTCCAAATTTGACGCGATCTGTTCACAGGCATGAAATATCTCCATACAATTTTCTTCCCGGTCATATGGAAGTAACTGGGAAATAAGATTTTCCTTATTTAAATCTCCTGTTTGGTATAATTGTTTGACTGCATTTATGATATTAAGCAATATGTAACATTTTCCCGTATTGTATAACCTGTCATATGTCTGGAATAATGCAATCAGAAAAGTTCTCGCAAAAGATAAAGCATCATATAACTGATAGTCCGCATCCTGTTCCGCCGTATCATCTAATTCATTTATAGTAAAAACGATTTTTGAGGGTTTTAGCAGGTAACTGGCAACAACCGGGCAGACAATTTCAACATATGTCTCAATGGTATCGCCATATATATGCGTTTTTCTTGGAAATACTGCACATGTATATGACAAATAATCTTCCCCGCATTCCTGAACAATCCGGCACCATCCATCTTTTGTCAGAAGAGGGCACTTGTTGCCAGACTGTTTGATACATTTCTTTTCCTCATCGATCGCGTTTACTATCTCTTTCCCAAACGGATGAGATAAGTTTTGATAACATTTTACCTCCTCGTCTGAAAGTTCAATTTTCCATCCTCCGCAGCAAGTCAGCGGGCATTTTCCACCAACGCACTGGAATTGGTTTTCCCATTCTAAAATTAATATTTGTTTCAAAAATCTCCCTCTCTTTCTCTCTTGTTTTTTAATCTATATCCAAGGGCGCCCCATGATACCATTGGGTCGTGGTATAAGGAGGAGATGGTAACAGAAATATGCCATGTGGCGCTCGGACAAATCTGCCTCCTCAAATGTGGAAAGTTTTTGGAAAACCATGGAACTCTCTGCACAAGCGGCAGCAGAAAATGTTCAGCAGGTGCCAAAGGGATTCTGATTTTTTACAGGTGTCACGCATTCCCATTTAATGCTGTTGCATGTGCACTTCCCCATAGGAAGAAACTGATGCAAAAGATAGAAACCATAATTAACAGATAATCAAGGAATATAGCAGTTGCAAGTTTTGTTTTTCCATAAGTTATACATCCCTTTTGTTTTTTCTTTATACTTTATACTATGAGATTCAGGCATCAAAAGACAGTAAAATATATTTAGGATAAAGATTTATAATTACTTTATGATATATTAATACTGATATTCTAACAGATAACGTAGTGCTCTTCAAGATCTTATGTTTCTATTCAATAATGAAGCAGGGACATGTTTTAAAATATTTTTATGAAATAAGCATGATTTAAAAAAAAGTACTTGCAATTTCAACGGTTATGTTTTATACTAATATCTGCTGTGGCATGATAGCGATGAAGCGTGAGGTTGCTGCGAAGTGAAGAGCAGGTTTTCCGTGGAGCGAATGTCAAGTTAGGAAACTGGCGACAAGTCACTGTATCACAATAAAAAATCTGCGAGAGAGCAGAGGAATTCCGTGTGGAACTTATGACACACACGGAGAAGTGTACAGTCACCGCTTGTCGTACTGAGGTAAAGTGCGAAAAGGAGGCGACTTTTTTTATGGCAAGTCAAGTAATGAGAATCACACTGAAGGCATACGACCATCAGTTAGTGGATGCATCTGCTAAGAAAATTATTGAAACTGTAAAGAAGAATGGATCACAGGTGAGCGGACCGGTGCCCCTTCCCACAAAAAAGGAAGTAGTTACCATCTTAAGAGCTGTCCACAAATATAAAGATTCCAGAGAACAGTTTGAGCAGAGAACTCATAAAAGGCTGATTGATATTATTACACCAACCCAGAAAACGGTGGATGCATTGTCCAGATTGGAAATGCCTGCTGGTGTATATATTGATATTAAAATGAAAAATAAGTAAAAATCAAGGTGACAATCCTGAAGGGTTTCTATATAGTAACGCCACAGCCGCTAAGCTCGAAAAAACTTTGCTAAGTGGACTGGGTGTACATTCACACTAGGCAAGGGAACCTCGCCAAGTGTTCATAGTAGGCTGTTCTAGGATGAACGGTTCCGCTACCCCAGAGATGGGCATGAAGCGTTCCGCTGTAGAGTAAACAGGAGGTAAGAAAATGAAGAAAGCGATTTTAGCTACCAAAGTTGGTATGACTCAAATCTTCAACACAGACGGCGTATTAGTACCAGTTACAGTATTGCAGGCTGGACCGTGTGTGGTGACACAGGTCAAAACAGTAGAGAATGATGGATACAGTGCTGTCCAGGTAGGTTTTGTTGATAAAAAAGACAAGATTGTGAACAGAGATGCCAACGGCAAGAAGGAAATCAGACACAGACATGGAGTGACCAAAGCTGAAAACGGGCATTTCAAAAAGGCTGGCGTATCTGGAAAGAGATTTGTTAGAGAATTTAAATTTGAGAACGCTGCTGATTATAAATTAGCAGATGAAATTAAAGCTGATATTTTTGCAGAAGGCGACAAAATTGACGCTACTGCAATTTCTAAAGGAAAAGGATTCCAGGGCGCAATTAAGAGACATGGTCAGCACAGGGGACCAATGGCGCACGGTTCTAAATTCCATCGCCATCAGGGTTCCAATGGTGCATGTTCCAGCCCCAGCAGAGTGTTTAAAGGAAAAGGAATGCCTGGTCACATGGGTTCTGTAAAGGTTACTGTCCAGAATCTGGAAGTTGTCAGAGTGGATGCTGAGAACAACCTGCTTTTGGTAAAGGGGTCTGTACCAGGACCAAAGAAGTCTTTGGTAACAATTAAAGAGACTGTAAAGGCAGGAAAATAGTCCCTGTTAGGACGCCCTGGGCATCCCTTTCTGCCAAGAGGCAGGTAAGGAGATGAGGCGCCCGCGGGCATCCTTTAATGCCAAAGAGATGGCTGGAAAATTGAAAGGAGGAACTTAACAATGGCTAATGTAGCTATTTATAATATGGAAGGCAATGAAGTTGGAAGCCTTGAGCTGAATGACGCAGTGTTCGGTGTTGAGATCAATGAACATCTGGTACACATGGCAGTCGTGCAACAGCTTGCAAACAACCGCCAGGGAACACAGAAGGCTAAGACGCGTTCCGAGGTTCGCGGCGGCGGAAGAAAACCATGGAGACAAAAAGGAACAGGACATGCAAGACAAGGTTCCATCAGAGCACCCCAGTGGAGGGGCGGCGGAGTTGTGTTTGCTCCAGTGCCAAGAGATTATTCCTTTAAGCTGAATAAAAAAGAAAAGAGGGCAGCTCTGAAATCTGCTTTGACTTCTAAGGTAAATGACAGTAAATTTATTGTTGTTGACGATTTGAAAATGGATGAGATCAAGACAAAGAAATTTCAGGAAGTATTGAAGAACTTGAAGGTAAACAAGGCTCTTGTGATTATCAACGAGAATGACCAGAACGTAGTAATGTCTGCAAGAAATATTCCGGCAGTAAAGACTGCTCTAACCAATACCATCAATGTATATGATGTTTTGAAATATGACACCGTAGTGGCAACTAAGGATGCCGTAGCTACCATTGAGGAGGTGTATGCATAATGGCAAACGTACAATATTATGATGTAATCCTCAAACCAGTCATTACAGAGAAAAGCATGAACGCAATGGCTGAAAAGAAATATACGTTTCTGGTACATCCAGAAGCAAACAAGACGATGATCAAAGAGGCTATAGAGAAAATGTTCGAGGGGACCAAGGTTAAGAGTGTAAATACCCTGAACATCGGCGGCAAGAAGAAAAGAAGAGGCATGGTAGTTGGGAAGACTGCTAAGACTAAGAAAGCAATTGTTCAGTTGACAGAGGAAAGCAAAGAAATTGAGATATTTGCTGGCTTATAGAAAGGAGAACCACAATGGGAATTAAGACATATAACCCATATACACCTTCAAGAAGAAATATGACTGGTTCTGATTTTTCTGAAATTACAAAGAAAACACCAGAGAAATCTCTGTTAGTTTCCCTTCAGAAGAAATCCGGTCGTAACAATCAGGGTAAGATTACTGTAAGACACCGCGGAGGCGGTTCCAGAAGAAAATATAGAATCATTGATTTTAAGAGAAATAAAAAGGACGGAATTCCGGCAACTGTAATTGGTATTGAATACGATCCCAACAGAACGGCAAATATTGCCCTGATCTGTTATGCCGATGGCCAGAAGGCTTATATCATTGCGCCAGAAGGGCTGACAGACGGCATGAAAGTTATGAACGGACCAGAAGCGGAAGTCAGAGTAGGAAATTGCCTGCCCCTTGAAAATATTCCAGTAGGTACCCAGGTACACAATATTGAATTATATCCAGGCAAGGGAGGACAGCTTGTCCGTTCAGCAGGAAATAGTGCACAGTTAATGGCGAAAGAGGGAAAATACGCAACCTTGAGACTGCCATCCGGGGAAATGAGAATGGTGCCTATTATCTGCCGCGCAACGGTTGGAGTGGTAGGAAATGCAGATCATAACCTTATTAAGATTGGAAAAGCGGGAAGAAAACGTCACATGGGTATCCGCCCGACAGTGCGTGGTTCCGTTATGAACCCCAACGACCATCCACATGGAGGTGGAGAAGGTAAGACTGGTATCGGACGTCCGGGACCATGTACACCTTGGGGCAAACCTGCTCTGGGTCTGAAGACCAGAAAGAAACATAAGGCATCTAACAAGCTTATCGTAAGAAGAAGAGACGGTAGGGCATTGAAATAAAAGGAGGTACCCGCGGGCACAATTTATGCCCGGCAAGCGGGACCAATTCAAGGAGGTTAAATTATGGCTCGTTCACTGAAAAAAGGACCATTTGCTGATGCAAGTTTATTGAAAAAAGTAGACGCTATGAATGCAACAGGCGAAAAAAGCGTGATCAAGACATGGTCTCGCCGTTCTACAATTTTCCCTCAGTTTGTAGGTCATACTTTTGCGGTACATGACGGCAGAAAGCACGTACCAGTATATGTGACAGAAGATATGGTTGGACATAAATTAGGTGAGTTTGTCGCTACCAGAACTTACCGTGGACATGGAAAAGACGAAAAGAAATCAAAAGTCCGTTAATCAAAAGAATCTGAAAGGAGGTTTCATCCATGGCTAAAGGACATAGAAGTCAAATTAAGAGAGAAAGAAATGCGAAGAAAGATACCAGACCTTCCGCAAAGTTATCTTATGCCAGAGTGTCGGTTCAAAAAGCTTGTTTCGTTCTGGATGCAATTCGTGGAAAAGATGTGCAGACAGCACTTGCCATCTTGGCTTACAATCCCAGATATGCTTCAAGCGTGATAGAAAAATTATTAAAATCTGCAATTGCAAATGCAGAGAACAACAATGGATTAAGTGCAGAGAATCTTTATGTTGCAGAATGTTATGCAAACAAAGGACCAACAATGAAGAGAATTAGACCGAGGGCACAGGGCAGGGCTTATAGAATCGAAAAGAAAATGAGCCATATTACAGTTGTGCTGGATGAAAGATAGGAGGGCAGACATGGGACAGAAAGTGAATCCTCATGGTTTGAGAGTCGGAATTATCAAAGATTGGGACTCTAAATGGTATGCAGAATCAGATTTTGCGGACTTTTTAGTAGAAGATTACAATATTAGAACATTCCTGAAAAAGAAATTATATGCGTCAGGCGTTTCAAAGATTGAGATTGAGCGGGCATCTGACCGTGTAAAGGTTATTCTTTATACTGCAAAGCCAGGTGTGGTAATTGGAAAAGGCGGAGCAGAGATTGAAAAGGTAAAAGCAGAGCTTCAGAAATATACAGATAAGAAGTTAGTAGTGGATATTAAAGAAGTTAAGAGACCAGATAAGGATGCACAGTTGGTTGCTGAGAATATTGCATTGCAGTTAGAAAACCGTGTTTCCTTCCGTCGTGCAATGAAATCCTGTATGAGCAGAACTATGAAAGCAGGAGCCCTTGGGATTAAGAGTTCTGTATCCGGTCGTCTGGGAGGAGCTGATATGGCTCGTACAGAGTTCTACAGCGAAGGAACGATCCCGCTTCAGACATTAAGAGCAGATATCGATTATGGATTCGCCGAGGCAGATACCACCTACGGAAAAGTAGGCGTAAAGGTATGGATCTACAAAGGCGAAGTACTTCCAAAAAAAGAAACAAAGGAAGGGAGCGATAAATAATGTTAATGCCAAAAAGAGTAAAACGCCGTAAACAGTTCCGTGGTTCCATGGCAGGTAAGGCGTTAAGAGGTAATAAAATTACAAATGGTGAATACGGTATTGTTGCTTTGGAACCCTGCTGGATTAAATCCAACCAGATTGAAGCGGCACGTATTGCGATGACACGTTATATTAAGCGTGGCGGTAAAGTTTGGATTAAAATTTTCCCTGACAAACCAGTAACTGCAAAACCAGCTGAAACTCGTATGGGTTCCGGAAAAGGAACATTGGAATATTGGGTAGCTGTAGTAAAACCGGGACGCGTAATGTTTGAGATCTCTGGCGTA
Organism: uncultured Lachnospiraceae bacterium; assembly: GCA_951801955.1. Lineage (GTDB taxonomy): Bacteria > Bacillota > Clostridia > Lachnospirales > Lachnospiraceae > Petralouisia. Next base: position 26,181 of record CATOOV010000018.1, on the reverse strand, counting down.
CCAGAAGAAACAGCCCGTGAAGCATTACGTCTTGCTACACACAAATTACCTTGTAAATGTAAAGTAGTTTCACGTGCAGACTTAGAAGGCGGTGAATCAAATGAAAACTAGTAATTATGTAAAAGAATTAAGAGAAGAATCCGTAGCAGCATTACAGGAACAGTTAGTAGCTGCTAAGAAAGAATTGTTTAATTTAAGATTCCAGAATGCAACCAATCAGTTAGATAATACTTCAAGGATTAAAGAGGTTCGCAAGAATATCGCTAGAATTCAGACGATTATCACTGAGAAGGCGAAAGAAGCTTAATCAGAAGAATTTCCCATATATGAAGAAATACCCTTTAGGAAAGGAGAAATATCGTGGAAGAAAGAAATCTTAGAAAAACACGTACTGGTGTTGTTGTAAGTGACAGAATGGATAAAACCGTTGTTGTTGCAGTAAGGGACAATGTAAGACATCCCCTTTACAACAAGATTGTTAAGAAAACCTATAAATTAAAGGCTCATGACGAAAACAACGAATGTAAGGTTGGCGATACCGTCAGAGTAATGGAGACAAGACCATTATCCAAGGACAAGAGATGGAGACTTGTAGAGATCATTGAGAGAGCGAAATAAAAGGAGGCTACCAGCATGATTCAACAGGAAAGTAGACTGAAAGTAGCTGATAATACAGGTGCAAAGGAATTGCTGTGTATCCGTGTTATGGGCGGTTCTACAAGAAGATATGCAAATATCGGAGATGTCATTACTGCTACGGTTAAAGATGCAACACCAGGCGGCGTTGTAAAAAAAGGCGATGTAGTAAAAGCTGTAGTAGTTCGTACAAAAAAAGGCGCTCGTCGTAAAGACGGTTCATATATTAAATTTGATGAAAATGCGGCTGTCATTATTAAAGATGATAAAACCCCAAGAGGAACCCGTATCTTTGGACCAGTTGCTAGAGAGCTTCGTGATAAACAGTTTATGAAGATTGTTTCCTTAGCTCCAGAAGTATTATAGGAGGTGCGAAGATGGCAACAATGAAGATTAAAAAAGGTGATCTGGTAAAGATTATTGCTGGAAAAGACAAAGACAAAGAAGGCAAGGTAATTTCTGTAAATAGAAAAAAGAATACTGTACTGGTAGAAGGCGTTAATATGCTCACAAAGCATACAAAACCCAGCATGGCAAACCAGCAGGGCGGTATTGTCCATCAGGAAGGACCCATCCATATTTCTAATGTAATGTATGTCCATAAAGGTAAGGCTACCCGTGTAGGCTTTAAGATGGACGGAGATAAAAAAGTGCGTTTTGCAAAATCCACTGGTGATGTGATTGATTAATTCAGGAGAGGAGGTCCATTCAGTTGAGTAGTAGATTAAAAGAAACTTATCAGAACGAGATTGTAGATGCTCTGATGAAAAAGTTCGGATATAAAAATATTATGCAGGTGCCGAAGATTGATAAAGTAGTGATCAACATGGGTGTCGGCGAAGCAAAAGAAAATGCAAAACTTCTGGATGCAGCAGTCAGTGATTTGGAGACGATTACCGGACAAAAGGCTGTAATAACCAGAGCAAAAAATTCCGTGGCAAACTTTAAGATCAGAGAAGGTATGCCGATTGGATGTAAAGTTACCCTGAGAGGTGACAAAATGTATGAGTTCGTTGATCGTCTGATCAATCTTGCATTGCCTCGTGTGCGTGACTTTAGAGGAGTAAATCCGAATGCATTTGACGGAAGAGGGAATTATGCCCTTGGAATCAAGGAACAGTTGATTTTCCCAGAAATTGAATATGACAAAGTTGACAAGATTCGTGGTATGGATGTAATTTTTGTTACTACAGCAAAGACAGACGAAGAAGCCCGTGAATTATTGACACAGTTCAATATGCCATTTGCAAAACAATAAGGAGGGAATTTCAATGGCAAAAACATCTATGAAAGTAAAACAACAGCGCAAACAGAAATTCTCTACCAGGGAATATAGCCGTTGCAGAATTTGTGGACGTCCACATGCATATTTAAGAAAATATGGAATTTGCAGAATTTGTTTCCGTGAACTGGCATACAAAGGACAGATTCCGGGTGTGAAAAAGGCAAGTTGGTAGACCGAAAGCAACTTAGCGAAGTCAAGCGATTAGCGCAGGCTGAGGTTAGTGCGAGGTCGTTCTGTGAGATTAATAAGGGCGAGCCAAAGGCGAAGACCGAACTTAGTGAACAGAACATCCTTGATTTGGCAACTTAGCGAAGTCAAGCGATTAGCGCAGGCTGAGGTTAGTGCGAGGTCGTTCTGTGAGATTAGTAAGGGCGAGCCAAAGGCGAAGACCGAACTTAGTGAACAGAACATCCTTGATTTGGCAACTTAGCGAAGTCAAGCGATTAGCGCAGGCTGAGCTTAGTGCGAGGTCGTTCCTTATGAAGAGAAAACAGGAGGAAAATATATCATGACAATAAGTGATCCAATCGCAGATATGCTTACAAGAATCCGTAATGCAAATACTGCTAAACATGATACAGTTGATGTTCCAGCTTCCAAAATGAAAATTGCAATTGCCAACATTCTTGTAGATGAAGGATATATTGTAAAATATGACATTGTGGAGGATGGCAGCTTTAATACAATTCGCATTACTTTAAAATATGGCAAAGATAAAAATGAAAAAATCATTACAGGTCTGAAACGAATTTCTAAGCCAGGACTTCGTGTATATGCTGGCAAAAATGAGATTCCGAAGGTTTTGGGCGGACTGGGAATTGCTATTCTTTCCACAAACCAGGGGGTTGTAACTGATAAAGAAGCAAGAAAATTAGCGGTAGGCGGTGAAGTTCTCGCCTATGTATGGTAGGAGGTACGGGCATGTCACGAATCGGAAGAATGCCAATCGCAGTGCCAGCAGGTGTAACTGTTGATATTGCAGAAAATAATCATGTGACTGTAAAAGGTCCGAAGGGAACTCTGGAGAGAACCCTTCCAACAGAAATGGAAATCAAATTAGAAGGTTCAGAAGTAACTGTAACAAGACCAAACGATTTAAAGAGAATGAAATCGCTGCATGGTCTTACAAGAACACTGATTAACAATATGGTGATTGGTGTAACAAATGGTTATACCAAGGAGTTGGAAGTAAATGGTGTTGGATACAGGGCATCGAAATCTGGAAAAGATTTGACTTTAAATCTAGGTTACTCCCATCCAGTTGTTATGACGGATCCGGAAGGGCTGGAGTCTAAGGTTGAGGGAAATAAGATTATTGTTTCCGGTATTGATAAAGAAAAAGTTGGCCAGTATGCAGCAGAAATCAGAGATAAGAGAAGACCTGAACCCTATAAAGGAAAAGGTATCAAGTATGTTGATGAAGTTATTAGACGTAAAGTTGGTAAGACTGGTAAAAAATAAGATAGGAGGAACAAAAAATGGTTAGTAAAAAATCAAGATCAGAAGTTCGTATGAAAAAACACAGAAGAATGCGTAATCGTTTCTCCGGTACAGCAGAAAGACCACGTTTGGCTGTGTTTAGAAGCAATAATCATATGTATGTACAGATTATTGACGATACAGTTGGAAATACACTTGTTTCCGCGTCTACACTTCAGAAAGATGTGAAAGCTGAGCTGGAAAAAACCAATAATGTGGATGCAGCAGCACATCTGGGAACTGTGATTGCAAAAAAAGCGTTAGAAAAAGGTATCCGTACGGTTGTCTTTGACAGAGGCGGCTATATTTATCAGGGAAAAATCAAAGCTTTAGCTGATGCAGCAAGAGAAGCTGGATTAGACTTTTAATAGGAGGAGACAAATACATGAAACGTACAATCATTGATGCTAGTCAATTAGAATTAACAGAAAAAGTGGTATCAATTAAACGTGTAACAAAAGTTGTTAAAGGCGGACGTAATATGCGTTTTACAGCTTTGGTCGTTGTAGGTGACGGCAATGGTCATGTAGGTGCAGGTTTAGGTAAAGCGACTGAAATTCCCGAAGCAATCCGCAAAGGAAAAGAAGACGCAATGAAAAAATTGATTACTGTAAAATTAGATGATAATAACAGTATTACACATGATATTTCTGGCAAGCATACCGGGGCGTCTGTATTGCTGAAAAGGGCTCCAGAAGGTACTGGTGTAATTGCGGGCGGTCCTGCACGTAATGTGTGCGAACTTGCCGGGATCAAGAATATCCGTACAAAATCCTTGGGTTCCAACAATAAACAGAATGTTGTGCTTGCTACAATTGATGCTTTGAGTCAATTGAAGTCTCCAGAAGAAGTAGCAAAACTCCGCGGTAAATCTGTAGAAGAGATACTCGGTTAAGGAGGATATGAAAAATGGCAGATAAATTAAAAATTACTCTTGTAAAGTCTACAATTGGCGCTGTTCCGAAAAATCGTAAAACAGTGGAATCATTGGGATTGAGAAAATTACACCATTCCGTAGAAATGCCAGACAATGCGGCTGTCAGAGGTATGATTCAGAAAGTAAGGCATTTGGTGAAGGTAGAAGAAATCTAAATAGAAAGTAAGGAGGTGCCAGAATGGACTTATCAAATTTAAAACCGGCAGTAGGTTCAAAACACGGTGATAATTTTAGAAGAGGACGCGGACACGGTTCAGGAAATGGTAAGACGGCAGGCAAAGGACACAAAGGACAGAAGGCTCGTTCCGGGGCTCCAAGACCTGGGTTTGAAGGCGGTCAGATGCCATTATACAGAAGAATTCCCAAACGAGGGTTTACGAATAGAAATTCCAAGACAATTGTTGGAATCAATGTAAATACCTTGGAAGTATTTGAAAATGATGCGGTTGTTACAGTAGAGGCATTGATGGAAAAGGGAATTGTAAAGAACCCGAAAGACGGTGTAAAGATCCTTGGAAACGGTGAACTGACTAAGAAGCTTACAGTACAGGTAAATGCCTTCAGTGCAAGCGCAAAGGAAAAGATTGAGGCTCTTGGCGGAAAAGCAGAGGTGATCTAATGCTGGAGACACTCCGTAAAGCATTTAAAATTGAAGATATAAGAAATCGGATTTTTTATACTTTTTTAATGTTAATCGTCATCAGGATAGGTTCCCAACTGCCTCTTCCTGGTGTGAACGGTGAAGTGATAGCGAACTGGTTTGCTAGTCAGGGAACAGATGGCTTAAACTTTTTTAATGCCATTACGGGTGGTTCCTTTGAGCAGATGTCAGTATTTGCATTAAACATCACTCCATATATTACATCTTCTATTATCATGCAGCTTCTTACCATTGCGATTCCGAAGCTGGAAGAGATGCAGAAGGATGGGGAAGATGGAAGAAAGAAGATTGCTGAAATTACTCGTTATGTGACAATTGTACTTGCCTTGGTGCAGTCGATTGCTATGGCAATTGGATTTGGACGAAGCAATTATCTTGATAAATTTGATGCATTGCATGTAATTATGATGGTAACAAGCTTGACTGCAGGTTCTGCAGTTCTGATGTGGATTGGTGAGCGAATTACAGAAAAAGGTGTGGGAAATGGTATTTCTATTGTATTGACGATCAATATTATTTCTCGTATCCCAGAAGATTTGATGACTCTTTATAAGCAGTTTATTGAAAATGCGCCGAATGTGGGTAATGCTGTGATTGCGGCTCTTGTAATAATTGCAGTTATTTTGGTAACGGTTGTATTTGTCATCATACTTCAAGATGGACAGCGCAGAATTCCTGTACAATACAGCAAGAAAATTCAGGGGAGACGGCAGGTAGGCGGTCAATCTTCACATATTCCTCTGAAAGTAAACACGGCAGGCGTTATTCCAATTATTTTTGCCCAGTCGATTATGCAGTTCCCAGTAGTGATCGCAACTATTATGGGAAAAGGAAACGGCAATGGGATTGGAAGTAAGATTTTGCATGGGTTGTCCCAGTCTTATTGGTGTAATCCTGAACAGCCAATTTATAGTATTGGTTTGTTGATATATATTATATTAGTCATTGCATTTGCATATTTCTATACGTCGATTACCTTCAACCCGTTGGAAATTGCAAATAATATGAAACGCCAGGGCGGATTTATTCCAGGTATCAGACCTGGAAAGCCTACCAGTGACTATTTGACAAAGATCTTAAATTATATCGTATTCATTGGAGCTGTAGGTCTTACGATTGTGGCTGTTATTCCAATTTTCTTTAATGGAATATTCAATGCAAATGTATCCTTTGGTGGAACATCTATTATCATTATTGTAGGTGTTGTCATTGAAACTTTAAAACAGATCGAATCTCAGATGCTGGTACGTTATTATAAGGGATTTTTAAATGATTAATGTGTGCCTGGGAGGTGCCGCAGGGCGCCTCCTATGGTGCACTAAAGTCATTTATGGGAATATATACAATATAAGCTATTCTGCCAAAGGCAGAGAATGGAGGTAGTTTTATGAAAATTATTATGTTGGGCGCACCCGGAGCAGGAAAGGGAACACAGGCAAAGCAGATTGCAGACAAATATGGAATTCCCCATATTTCCACAGGGGATATTTTCCGTGCTAACCTGAAACAAGGGACAGAGCTGGGCAAGAAGGCAAAAGAGTACATGGACCAGGGGCTTTTGGTACCAGATGAATTGACTTGTGATCTGGTTATGGACCGCATCAGCCAGGAAGACTGTAAGAATGGATTTGTGCTGGATGGTTTTCCAAGAACCATTCCCCAGGCAGAAGCACTGGATACCGCACTTGCAAAGATTGGGCAGAAAATGGATTATGCCATTGACGTTGATGTTCCAGATGAGAATATTATCAATCGTATGTCTGGTAGACGTGCCTGCTTAAACTGTGGTGCAACCTATCATATTGTTTCCATCCCTACTAAGGTTGAAGGCGTATGTGACCGCTGCGGCAATGCAGTAGTATTGAGAGATGACGATCAGCCAGAAACAGTAAAGAAGCGTCTGGAAGTATATCATGCGCAAACCCAGCCCTTGATTGATTACTATAAAAAGCAAGATATTTTAAAAACTGTAGATGGAACACAGCCAATGGAAAAAGTGTTTGACGCCATTGTGGAAATTTTAGGAGCGTAATATATGTCAGTATCAATTAAATCTGCCAGGGAGATTGAACTAATGAGGGCAGCAGGAAAAATCTTGGCAAAAGTTCATGAAAATTTGGAGAAGGAACTGAAAGCAGGAATGTCCACATTGGATATAGACCGTCTAGGAGAGGAGATCATCCGAAGTTTTGGTTGTATTCCTTCCTTTAAAAATTATAATGGTTACCCGGCATCTGTCTGTGTGTCGGTAAATGATGAAGTGGTTCATGGGATTCCTACGAAGAAGCGGCATCTTCAGGAAGGCGATATTGTAAGCCTTGATATCGGAGTGATTTATAAAGGGTATCATTCCGATGCGGCGAGGACCCATGGCATCGGTGAAATCTCCAAAGAGGCGGCATTATTAATCGAAAGAACCCGGCAGAGTTTTTTTGAAGGCATAAAGTATGCAAAAGAAGGAAATCATCTGCATGAGATCTCCAATGCGGTTGGTGCGTATGCGGAGAGTTTTGGCTATGGAGTCGTGCGGGATCTGGTAGGTCATGGAATTGGAACCCATCTGCACGAAGACCCCCAGATACCGAATTTTACTCAGAAGAGCAGAGGCGTTCGTCTGAAAGCAGGCATGACATTGGCAGTTGAGCCTATGATTAATGCAGGGCGTTTTGATGTATTATGGCAGGAGGATAACTGGACGGTAGTGACCCAGGATCACTCCTTATCTGCTCATTACGAAAATACAATTTTAGTGACAACTGGGGAACCGGAAATCTTAACCCTCACCCCCAGTGAAATTGATAACAGCTTGTAATATTTTTGCACCAAGGGATTTATGGGCTTAGTATTAGTAAAAAAGTTGGAGGAAAGAATTTCGATACATCCATGCCTGCTTGGCGGGCGCCATTATAAATGAAAGGTATAGAAATGGATATGAAATTAGCAGTTTCCAGAGCAGGTCACGACAAAGACAGCATTTATGTAATTGTGAAAGAAGAAGCCAATATGGTTTATCTGGCGGATGGTAAATACAAACCCCTGGAAAAGCCAAAAAGAAAAAATAAAAAGCATATTCAAGTTATAAAAAAGCTTCCGAAAGAAATTACAGAAGTCTTTAAGCAGGAGAATTTTCGGAATGAAGAAGTAAAAAGAGTCATTAAACTTTATCAAAACCATATCTTATGATACGCCGAATGGCATCATAAGGTGCCCAAGGGCTGCCTTTTGAAATGCCGAATAGCATGACAGGATGCACTGAGGGTATGAATAATCAGGAGGAAACAAAATGTCAAAAGCAGATGTAATTGAAGTAGAAGGAACTGTAGTGGAAAAGTTACCGAATGCCATGTTCCAGGTGGAACTGGAGAACGGTCATCAAATCCTGGCACATATCAGCGGTAAGCTTCGAATGAATTTTATCCGTATCCTGCCAGGGGATAAAGTAACCATTGAAATGTCTCCCTATGACCTGACCAAAGGAAGAATCATTTGGAGAGATAAATAGGAAGAATGTAAGTAAAAAATAGAGTATTGTATTACGAAAGATAAATAGGGTATAAAAGATTCAAGGGACGGCTGGAATTTTTTATACCCTGCTTTTCTTGGAGGTATTAAAAGTGTATCAATATCTGCTGTTACTGAATACAGACAAGGAAAAGGAATTTTTTGAGAAAATATATAATCGTTATCGGCATGAAATGTACTATGCGTCTTATAAAATATTGAAAAACAGTTCGGATGCAGAAGATATCGTCCATGAAACATTTTTGACACTGACCGAAAATCTAGATAAAATGATGGACAACCCACCTCATAAAAATTGGAACTATATTCTTACTATTGTAAAAAATAAATCTTATAATCTCTATAAAAAGAAAAAACTGGAAGCTGAAAAAGGGTTGAGAAGATCAGAACAGAATCAAATATTTGTGGAAGAGTTGGATGTCAGGATGGCGAAAATCGAGCAGAGGGAATTGCTGCTGAAATTGTTAAAACAGATGCGCAAGCCTTATCAGGATGTGCTGCTCTTACAATACTATCACGAACTGGATGTAATGGAAATTGCAGAAATCTTGAGCAAGACACCAGACAATGTCAGGCATATATCTATGAGAGCCAAGAGGAAACTGCAAAGTATGTTAGAGGAATACGGATATTTTGAATAATTGTATCACTCAAATAATTAATATAGGAAATGCTTGAAATAATGAACAAGGTGTGCTATAATGTGGGCTGAACGCTTTTGGAGCATAGCGTTTTTACGTGGTTATCTGCGTAAAATCAGGCTTAGGAAGTGCCTATGGGCAACAGAAAGGAGGGATTGCTGTGAAGGTAAGATCATCAGTAAAACCTATTTGTGAGAAATGCAAGATTATTAAGAGAAAAGGCAGTATCAGAGTAATCTGTGAGAATCCGAAGCACAAACAGAGACAAGGCTAAGCTGTTTGTGAGATTTTTATGTGCGGCTGTAGTGAGACGCTCGGCAGAGTTGTTCTTGCTATTCATAATAACCAGCGTGTACGGCGGTATGCCTGTTTTTTGATACCGAGGGAACAGGGATAGAACAGTGCAGAGAAGGCGAGTATGACAGTATACACACATTTCAGGACGAGCAACCGTAGCTGTATATGGTCGACGAGTCTGGCGGATTCCGTTGCAGATTCTGCTAACAAGATTTTAGGATCTGATCAGTATAGAAGTAATTTCTATTCTGGAAAAAGCCCCGCAATAAGCAGTGGGGTAAAAACTTGTAACACAACAAGGGCTGGAAGAGCTTGAGCTTACCCCCTGTTTTGGTGGTTGCCAGTGGGAACAAAAATTTTATGGAGGTGTACAACACACATGGCTCGTATTGCAGGTGTAGATTTACCAAGAGAAAAACGTGTAGAGATAGGACTGACTTATATTTACGGTATCGGCAGAGTAAGTTCCAACCGTATTTTGAAGGAAGCAAAAGTAAATCCTGATACTCGTGTAAGAGATTTAACAGACGAAGAAGTAAAGAGAATCAGTGAAGTGATTGATGAGACACAAACGGTAGAAGGCGATTTGCGAAGAGAAATCGCTCTGAACATTAAAAGATTACAAGAAATTGGATGTTATCGCGGAATCCGCCATAGAAAAGGGCTTCCGGTTCGCGGACAGAAGACAAAGACAAACGCAAGAACTAGAAAAGGTCCGAAGAGAACGGTTGCTAATAAGAAAAAGTAGAGCACTTAGCGAAAGCAAGCTGTCAAGCGTAGCTTGAGGTTGGTGAACAGAATAACTATATAGGATAATAACATCGTAACAAGATAATTGATAAATAAGAAGAAAGTAGGTTAGTTTAGAAATGGCGAAAAACACTGCAAAAAAAGTGACAAAAAAGCGCGTAAAGAAAAACGTTGAACGGGGACAGGCGCACATTCAGTCATCTTTTAACAATACAATCGTAACTATTACAGATGCTGAAGGAAATGCCTTATCATGGGCAAGTGCAGGCGGTCTTGGTTTTAGAGGTTCAAGGAAATCTACTCCCTATGCTGCACAGATGGCAGCAGAAACTGCTACAAAGGCAGCTCTTATTCATGGTTTAAAAACAGTAGACGTTATGGTAAAAGGTCCAGGTTCAGGACGTGAAGCAGCAATTCGTGCGCTTCAGGCATGTGGTCTTGAAGTAACTAGTATCAAAGACGTTACTCCAGTGCCTCACAACGGTTGTCGTCCACCAAAACGCAGAAGAGTCTAATTGAGGAGGGATAGGTTAAGATGGCAGTAAATAGAGTTCCAGTTCTTAAGAGATGCAGATCTCTTGGTTTAGATCCCATATATTTGGGAATAGATAAAAAATCCAACAGACAGTTAAAGAGAGCAAACAGAAAGGTATCTGAGTACGGTCTGCAGTTAAGAGAAAAGCAGAAAGCAAAATTTATTTATGGCGTATTGGAAAAACCTTTCCATAACTATTATTTGAAAGCAGACAGAATGAAAGGGATGACAGGTGAAAACCTGATGATTATTCTGGAAAGCAGATTGGATAATGTTGTATTTCGTTTAGGTTTGGCAAGAACCAGAAAAGAAGCGAGACAGATTGTTGACCATAAGCATGTATTGGTAAATGGTAAACAGGTAAATATTCCATCTTATTTGGTAAAAGCTGGTGATACCATCGAAATCAAGGAAAAGTGCAAAGGTTCCCAGAGATACAAGGATATCCTTGAGGTTACTGCTGGAAGATTAGTACCAGAATGGTTAGACGCTGACCAGGAGAATTTGAAAGGTACAGTAAAGGAGTTACCGAACAGAGAAGCTATTGATGTTCCTGTTGATGAAATGCTTATCGTCGAGTTATATTCTAAATAATAAGTGACAAGCAACGATACCCGAAAAGGAGGGACTTTGTAGTGTTCGATTTTGAAAAACCGAAAATTGAAATTGCTCAAATTTCAGAAGACAAAAAGTACGGCCGATTTGTCGTAGAACCACTTGAAAGAGGCTATGGTACTACACTTGGCAATTCATTGAGAAGGATTATGCTTTCTTCTCTGCCAGGCGCAGCAGTCAGCCAGGTAAAAATCGAAGGTGTTTTGCATGAATTCAGTTCTATTCCAGGCGTCAAGGAAGATGTAACTGAAATTATTATGAACATCAAGAATCTGGCATTAAAAAACACCAGCCCAACAAACGAGTCTAAAGTTGCTTACATTGAATTTGAAGGCGAAGGCGTAGTTACAGCAGCGGATATCCAGGTTGACCCGGATATTCAGGTATTGAACCCAGATTTGGTAATTGCCCATTTAAATGGCGGGGCAGATTCCAGGCTTTATATGGAGCTGACCATTACCAGGGGAAGAGGTTACGTAAGCGCTGATAAGAACAAGAGTGAAGATGTGCCGATTGGCGTGATTGCAATTGATTCCATTTATACACCAATCGAACGTGTAAATCTTACGATTGAAAATACACGTGTAGGGCAGATTACAGATTATGATAAGCTTACTCTGGATGTGTATACAAATGGTACTTTGGAACCAGACGAGGCGGTAAGTCTTGCCGCAAAAGTATTAAGTGAGCATTTAAATCTTTTCATTGACTTATCTGAAAATGCTAGGACAGCAGAAGTCATGATTGAGAAAGAAGATAATGCAAAAGAAAAAGTTCTTGAGATGAACATTGACGAACTGGAATTGTCTGTTCGGTCATACAACTGCCTGAAACGTGCAGGTATTAACACGGTTGAAGAGTTGACCAATAGAACGCCGGAAGATATGATGAAGGTTCGTAATCTTGGAAGAAAATCTCTGGAAGAAGTATTAGCAAAATTAAAAGAATTAGGACTGCAGTTAAACCCAGGTGAGGAGTAGTCCAAGCATGGGTGATACCAAACGAACTGCTATTGTTCGTTTGGGTTCCGCCAGGATCAGGAGAGGAGTAGTCCGATTGAAACTCATAGATGGCAGGGTTTGTAAGACCAAAAGGCGAAGCCCTGTATATTTTCTAAAATGAAAATATTGCCTCAATGAGTGGCATAATACAAGAAATAGTATTCGGTAAATAAGACCAAAAGGCATTGCCGGATATTCCACAAATGGAGGATTATAAAATGGCAAAGTATAGAAAGTTAGGCAGAACTTCAGATCAGAGAAAGGCTCTGATTAGAAACCAGGTAACGGCTTTACTGTATAATGGTAAGATTGTCACAACAGAAGCAAAGGCAAAAGAAATCCGCAAGGTTGCGGAAGGATTGATTGCCATGGCGGTAAGAGAAAAAGACAACTTTGAGGAAGTAACCGTAACTGCAAAAGTTGCCCGCAAAGATAAGGATGGCAAGAGAGTGAAAGAAGTTGTGGATGGAAAAAGAGTTACCATATATGATGAAGTAGAAAAGAAGATTAAAAAAGACCTTCCTTCTCGTTTACATGCTAGACGCCAGATGAACAAAGTATTGTATTCTGTGACATCTGTTCCAACTGAGAATGCAGGAAAGAAGAGAAACACCAAGAAAATTGACGTTGCAACCAAGATTTTTGACGAAATTGCTCCAAAGTATGCAGATCGTAATGGTGGTTATACCAGGATTGTTAAAATCGGTCAGCGTAAAGGTGACGGCGCTTTAGAAGTTCTTCTTGAATTAGTATAAGAATCGGAAATGTGGCTGTGCCACAGGTAAAACATAGGACCATGGGAAAGAATAGTTGAAATGTATTCTTTTCCATGGTTTATTTTTTGTTGTTATGTGACGATGTAATTATTATAGCCTCGTAAAGTATGCACAGATTTTAAATGTTTTAGTTTCAAGGAGGAAACAAAATGAAAGCAACATCTTATCAATTTGGAGGATTGTCAGGTGGTGCAGGATCATCTGCTAAAGGAATAGCGAACATAAATGTATCACGTAACAACAAGAAAAATACAAACAGTGTCAAAGCAAATAATAAAAATAAACTTCCCAAGAAAAAGTTAAATTATAATCCGAGAGAAATTCGCAATGCCCTTATGCTTGCCTCAAAATCACAAAGTGCAGGAAGGGTTTTGGTTCAGGCAAAGGGAAAACTGAGTTCATTAATGAAATGGAAAGGGAGCGGACAATTTAATGAGACAGAGCTTTCCAACGCAATTGTACATGCCAGGAGGATGGTTCAGTGTGCACAAATGAAAAGCCGTAATTTGAAGAAAGAAGAAGAATTACAGAAACGTTATGCCAAACGGGAAGAGCGGGAGGAGCAGCAGCAAAAAATTGAGAGGAAGCACAAGATACAACAAAAAAAACGTGTCATAGAGCAGAAAGAGAAGATGGAGAAGATCCAAAAAGCCCATAAACAAAAAATGCATGAACAGGAAGTGATCAGAAGGCGGAGGATGAATCGACTGAAAGAACAAGGGAAAATGGATGAGGCAGATCGGGAATATAAAAATAATATGGGGCGTGATTGTGGAGAAAATAGTTCTGCTGCAAATTATAATATGGTATATCTGCCCATAGAGGGGGTAGAGATGGAACTTAGTGACGCGGCTTTAGGACTGAACGAAGAACAAATAGAACAACAAGTAGAAATGATAATTCAGGCTGAACTTGGCATGACAAGTGTATCACCTGATTTGTCATTGGCATCTGCAGGGGATATGGCAATGTCTGATAGTGCAGGAATGGAAGCAGCCGCGGTGGTGGATGTGACGGTATAAAGCTGGTTTCTTCAAGATGTGTTTGTGAATCTTGGTATTCGACTCAAGTCGGCTTTCCTGACAGATACATGAACAAATCTATGTGTATCAAAAGCCCATCGTTTCTAATTTGACGCGAAATTGTATGCACGGCAAAATGTGCAGCCCCCTTCCACAAGAATGGGGTAAGGGGGCTGAAGTGTCGAAGACACTTTTTTCTTAGGGAAGCCTTCCAACACCCAACAGCAAGAACACCGATGGCGTTTTGAACCCCGTGAGCGATGCAGCCAAAGGGCACTAAGGAAAATAGCCATGTTTCCATGGAAATCTGACGGCGCTATGCGCCAGTGGCGCATGTGAAGCATGGACTGAAACGAAAAGTGTTTTTACAGCTCTTTTTCTTTTCGTGTCATGGGCAAGGTAAAGATAAATTCTGTTCCAACTCCTTCTGTACTGATGACATTGATGTTTTCGTTATGGGCAGAAATGATTTCCTTGACAATCGCAAGCCCTAACCCGGTGCCCCGTTTGTCTTTTCCCCTGGAAAGATCTGTCTTATAAAAGCGGTCCCAGATAAGCTTAATGCTGTCTTTTGGTATTCCAATGCCAGTGTCTTTTACTGAGATAAAAACTTTATCATTTTTTTCTGTAGTTTCTATCGTAATGGAAGAATCCGTATGGCTGAATTTGATGGCATTGTCTATAAGGTTATAGAGTACTTGCTGGATTTTACTCATATCGGCAGAGACAAAGGATTTTTGTCCAGTCAAAATTAGCTCAAAGGAGATTTTTTTCTTCTTGCAGGTGCCTTCAAAGGATTGTATTACCATTTTAATGGTATAGTTGATATCAAAACTAGTAATATCCAGCATAGAGCCTTTGGCACCATATTTGTTGAGTTCCAGCATACTTTCTGTCAGTTTATTCAGACGTTCCGTTTCAAATAAAATAATATTTAGATATTTATCTTGCATTTCATGTGGGATGGTTCCATCCATAATTGCCTCAATGTAGCCTTTGATGGAGGTAAGGGGGGAGCGGAAATCGTGGGAGACGTTTGCAATAAATTTTCGCTGCGCTTCCTCTAAAGTGGATAGTTGTGTTGCCATATAGTTGAGAGAACCGGCAAGGTAGCCAATTTCATCATTGGAATGAATATTAATTTTAGTGTCAAAGTTTCCCTCTGTATACTCTGTTGCAGCTTTGGTAATCTTGCGGATAGGCATATAGATGGTATAAGTAAATAGTCCAAGTACCAAGAAGCCGAAGAGGAATATGATTGCAAGTGTTATATAAGCAATGTTTAAAAGTTTATCTTTCAGAAAAACTAGGTCAGATGCAGGTTTATGTATAAGCAAATAACTTTGTATTTTGTAATTAATGGTGACGGGGGAAAAAACGGTTAAGGTTTTTTCAGAAAATGTATTAAAAAATGTACCAGTTTGATAGTATTTGGTGCCAAAAGTTGAAATATCAAAGTTCTGAATTACTTTATCGGGGACAGTTTCCTCATCAGTATTGATAAGAATAGTGCCATCTTTTGTGATCACCCAGATTTCAGCATCCAGGTAAGTGCCAACGGAATGAAAATGTGATTCCATATCTTCCAAAGTTATAGTACCCTGATAATAATTATAAGCATAGCTTCCGGCAAGGAGGTTGGATTCCCGGTAAAGGTTGGATATTGCGTCTTTTTCTAAACAGCGCAAAGTAACCTGGGAGGTAAAAATGGTAATCACTAGAAATCCCAAAATTCCAAATATGGCATATCCGATCAAAAGCTTTAGATATAGGGTCCGTTTCACGATTTCACCTCAAATTTATATCCGATACCCCAGACGGTGGAAAGGCTCCAAGATTTATGATCTTTAACTTTTTCCCGAAGCCGTTTTACATGGACGTCTACGGTCCGGGTATCTCCAATATATTCATAGCCCCAGATATGGTCCAAAAGCTGCTCCCTGGTAAATACTTGGTTAGGGGAAGAGGCAAGAAAATACAAAAGCTCCAGTTCCTTGGGGGGCATATCAATTGGTCTGCCATAGTAGAGTACAGAATAGTTGCTTTGATTAATTATCAGGTCGGGATATTCCACGCATTTGATGTCAGTAGCGGCAGGTTCCTGTTTTGCAGGCTGATAACGGCGCAGTACTGCTTTTACGCGCGCTACAAGTTCCTTGGAATCAAAAGGTTTGATCATATAGTCGTCGGCGCCAAGTTCTAATCCAAGTACTTTGTCAAATATCTCTCCTTTGGCGGACAGCATAATAATTGGAACATTGGATTTGGTTCGGATTTCCCTGCAGACCTGGTAACCATCGATGCCAGGAAGCATCAGGTCAAGCAAGATCAGGTTTGGCTGGTATTGTTCATATATCTGAAGTGCTTCCTCGCCATCGTGTACCATCCGAGTGTCATAACACTCTTTGGTGAGATAGAGGGAGATCAGTCCTGCAATATTTATATCATCATCTACGATAAGAATTTTCTGTTTTGCTGCCATGGGTACCTCCTTTTATTTAAACTCTGCAATGGTGACGCCGGAATCTCCTTCTCCAAATTCCCCTAAACGGAAGGATTTCACATATTTTAAGCGTTTTAAATGGTTTTGTACGGCTTTTCGCAAAGCGCCTGTTCCCTTGCCATGAACAATTCTTACAGAGGGAAGATGAGCCAGATAAGCGTCATCCAAATATTTGTCCAAAAGGGCAATTGCTTCATCCGTTGTCTTGCCGATCAGGTTAATTTCTGTAGAAACAGAGGAAGATTTTGATATTTTTAGTTTCCCAGCTCCAGTTGATTTTTTCTTATTGCCCAGGGCAGGCGTATCTTCCAGCAGCACTAAATCCTGGATGTTTACAAGGGAACGCAGAATGCCCATTTGTACATACAAATCCCCCTTTTCATTGGGAAGCGTGTGCACAGTGCCTTTGAGATTCATGCTCAGCACCTTTACCGAATCTCCGATTCGCAGGTTTTTCGGAATTTTATGTCCAGTGGATGCTTCCTTTGTTTTCAAGGACATATTCTTTTCCAAGTTGTTCATTTTGCTGCGGACTTTGCTGCGTTCCTGCTCCATCTCTTTCACATTGATGTTGGAAGTGCCGTATTTATGGAAATTTTTGATTGTCTGGTCAGCGACTTCTTTGGCCTCCCGCAATATATTGTGTGCTTCCTCATTTGCTTGGCGGAGAATTTTTTCCCGTTGGCTGTCCAGTCGTTCTTGTTTTTCCAGAAGTTTTTGTTTTAAGGCTTGTGTTTCCTGTTTGTATTGTTCTGCTTCCAGACGTTCTTTTTCAATGGTAATACGGCTTGTTTCTAGGTTGGAAATCAAGTCTTCAAAGTTTTCATCCTGTTCAGTCATGCGGTTTCTTGCATCCTCAATGATATCTTTGGGCAGACCTAATTTCCCAGAAATGGCAAAAGCATTACTTTTACCTGGAATGCCAATTAAAAGCCGATAGGTAGGGCTGAGGGTTTCCACAGAAAACTCACAGCAGGCGTTTTCCACGCCGGATGTGGAAAGGGCAAAAACTTTAAGTTCACTGTAATGGGTGGTTGCCATGGTACGGATGCCATAATTGTGAAGTCTTGACAAAATAGAAATGGCAAGTGCAGCGCCTTCTGTGGGATCCGTGCCGGCGCATAATTCATCAAATAATACCAAAGAGTCTTGGTTTGCATGCTTCAGTATGGATATAATATTTGTCATATGGGAGGAAAACGTACTAAGGCTCTGTTCAATACTCTGTTCATCACCAATATCTGCAAACACCTCTTCAAATACAGAGAGCTCTGAGCGGTCATTTGCCGGGATGTGCAGTCCAGCTTGCCCCATCAGGGTAAAGAGTCCTACCGTTTTTAAAGAGACTGTTTTTCCGCCTGTATTGGGACCTGTGACAATCAAAAGGTCGAAAGTGTCCCCCAAATGAATATCAATCGGTACAACGTTATGTTTGTCTAACAGAGGGTGGCGCCCTTTTCGAATACGGATACGTTTTTCTGTATTAAATACAGGCGCAGTACCATTATAAGTTTTTGCCAGAGAACCTTTGGCAAAAATAAAATCCAACATTGACAATACTTTATAGTTGTTCTCCAAAGCAAAAATATGTTCGGCGGCAAAACTGCTTAAATTCGCAAGAATAACCTCAATTTCTTCCTGCTCTTTCAGATAAAGTTCTTTTAGGTCGTTATTTAATTTTACCACGGCAATTGGTTCAATAAACAGCGTAGAGCCTGTGGAGGACTGGTCATGGATCATGCCTGGAACCCGTCCTTTTGCCTCTGCCTTGACTGGCAGGCAGTAACGTCCATTGCGCATGGTAACTACGGTATCTTGTAAATGTGTGCGGGTATCCGCGCTGTTGAGCATGGTATTCATTTGGCTGCGGATTTTGTCATTGATATTTGATATGGAACGGCGGATATGTTTTAAGTTTGCCGATGCGTCGTCAGCAACTTCATCTTCTGACACGATACATCTTCGGATTTCTTCCAGCAGCGGGGTCAAAGGTTCAATCTGGGAAAACAATTCTTCCAATGAATCTGGTTTGATATCCTCTCTATCACTGCGGGAATATGTTTTTGCACGTTTCGCTGTCTCTAACTGGGAAGCAATCCGAAGCAGCTCTTCCATGCCAAGTACGCCGCCGATTTCCAGCCGTTTCAGAGAAGCATTGATATTATGGGTTCCAGAAAAGGACAGGGAACCTTTTTGATAAATCCTTGTCAGTGCATCGGCAGTTTGCTGTTGGGCAAGCTGAATCCACTCCAGGTCAGAACGAGGAGTTAAATTTCTGCAAAGTTCTTTGCCGGAAGCGGAGGTTGCATGTTCGCAGAGCAGGTCAATAATTTTATAATATTCTAAGGTGCGTAATACTTTTTGATTCATAATGTGATTCCTTATATTTTAAATTGTTTGTTTTATCATGTGCATTTTCAGGGGAATTATGTCTGAGAATATGATACCATGATTGATCTTTCATCGGGAGATTGTTATATTTGGTGATATGATACCATAACCACCCCCTGGAATGGTACCCTATGCCGCTTGGCAGTGGGCGGTATAATGTCTGACGACATTATACCTTATAAATAAAAATCTTGCAACAATAGTAGGAAAAACGTATAATAAGAGGTGGATACTGTGTGATTATTCCCTTGACAATCAATGAAGGGGATTTTGGTGAGTGATTATCACGAAAGATATAAAGATTTTAGTGCCATATTTTGCTGATATTAAATAAAACCATACAGGATATTTATCACGAGGCATAAAATGATACAGTATTTTAGGCGCCTCATCTATTATCATACATATCAGGAGGGCAGTTATGAAGCAACCAGAGCAGGGTGAACAGGAATTTGCTTTTATTAAGGAAAAAATAAAAGATAAACCAATTAATAGACGGCGGATATTACTCCGCATATGCTATAATCTTCTATACGCTGTGATGTTTGGGGCAGCAGCCTGTTTTGTATTTGTATTGCTCAAGCCTTATATGGAGGACTGGCTGTACCCTGAAAAAGAATCTGCCATCAGTATTCCCAGAGATGATTTTCCTGAAGAGGAACCAGACAAGAAAGAGGAGAAAAAAGAAGAAGGGCAGGAATCAGAGAAAGAAGAAAAAAAACAGGAAGCAGAAGAGGTGCCGCAGCCCCCAGAGAAGGAGACGGTTGTGGTCCAAGAACAACTAGAACTGGAAGATTATCAAGAATTGCAGAATAAGCTTTATGAGGTTGGAAAACGGGCAAACCGATCTGTTGTGACAGTTACAGGGGTAACCAGTGGAATGGATTGGTTTGATACGCCTTATGAGAATGAAAACCGTTCGGCAGGGATTATAATTGGAAATAATGGTGAGGAGCTTTTTATTTTGACTGAGAAGAAAATTATAGCGGATGCCAAAACCATCAATATTTCTTTTATTGACAAGACAGAAGTTTCAGCTTCGTTAAAAAAATATGATGGAAACACGGGAATTGCTATAATAGGAGTTCCTCTGACAGAGATCCCACAGGATACCATGAAGCAGGTTGAGGTTGCAGTATTGGGTAATTCTTATACAATTACACAGGGGACCACAGTCATTGCCATTGGCAGCCCTTTAGGAGCCAGTTATTCCATTTTGTGCGGTACCATAACATCTACGCAAAATAAAGTTTCTGCCATAGATACGAATTATACAATCTTTACTACGGATATTGTGGGAAGTGGGAATGGCAGCGGCGTATTGATTAATTTAGAAGGGAAAATTGTCGGGCTGGTGCTGCAGGATTACAGCAGCCAGAATGACCGGAATACAATCACGGCATTGTCGATTTCTGAATTAAAACAGGTCATTCAGGATTTGTCCAATAATAAGGATATTTCTTATGTGGGTCTTCGGATTAGTACAGTGACTGATGATATTGCAAGTAAATATGGAATTCCAAAAGGCGTATATATAAAGTCGGTAGAATTAGATTCACCTGCTATGAAAGCAGGGATTCAGGAAGCAGATGTAATCACAGCAATTAATGGAAAAGAAGTAACTTCGATGGAACAGTATTACCAAAAAGTATATGAGAAGGAACCAGAAGATGTTTTAAATGTATCTATAAAGCGTCAAAATGGGGAAGGATATGTGGATTTAGAGTGTCTTGTAACAGTTGGTGTGCTGCAGTAGCGGATGGAAAGTATTTAAAGGAGTAAGAGTATGAAATATATTGAAACTTTGCGGGAAGGGGAACGTGTTGGAGAAATTTATCTTTGTAAAAGCAAACAGAGCGCTTTGACTAAGGCTGGGAAACCATATGAATCACTGATCCTGCAGGATAAAACAGGTATCATAGATGCTAAAGTTTGGGATCCCAATTCTCAGGGAATTGATGAGTTCGACATGTTGGATTATATTGATGTAGTTGGAGATGTAACTAGTTTTCAGGGTGCCTTGCAGCTAAATGTGAAACGGATCCGCAAAGTGCGTGAAGGAGAATATGACCCAAAAGATTATCTTCCAGTCAGTGAAAAAGATATTGATCAAATGTATCTTGAACTTACCAAGTTTATTCAGGAAATGAAAAATCCATATTTAAAAAAATTATGTTCAGGATTTTTCTTGGAGGATCAGGATTTTGAGCGGCGCTTTAAGTTCCACAGTGCAGCAAAGAATGTTCATCATGGCTTTGTTGGAGGTCTGTTGGAGCATACGTTGAGCGTTGTAAAGTTATGTGAGTTTTATACAAAAATGTATCCGATCCTGCAAAGAGACTTGCTGCTGGCTGCAGCAATGTTCCATGATATTGGGAAGTTGGAGGAGCTATCTGTATTTCCAGAAAATGATTATACAGATGCAGGACAGCTTTTGGGGCATATTATGATCGGCGCAGAGATGGTAGGGGCACGGATTCGTACTATTCCCAATTTTCCAGTAAAGCTTGCCAATGAATTAAAGCATTGCATCCTTTCACATCATGGAGAATTGGAATATGGTTCACCGAAAAAACCAGCACTTGCCGAAGCGGTCGCCCTAAGTTTTGCAGATAATACAGATGCAAAGATGCAGACTATGAAAGAGGCGCTTGCCGGGGGGAATGGCAATACAGGCTGGCTGGGATATAACCGGTTATTTGAATCAAATATTCGAAAGACAAGTGAGGAATAGTATGTTTCAAAAAAATATGGAACTTGAATTATTAATTGAAGATATGGGTGTAAATGGCGAAGGCATTGGGAAGGCAGAAGGAGTGGCATTTTTTGTAAAGGATGCAGTGATAGGGGACCATGTACTGGTAAAGGTTATGAAAATGAAAAAGCGGTATGGGTATGCCAGGTTGCTGAAGGTGATTCAGCCTTCTGCACATCGTGTCCAGCCTTTGTGCGACCATTATCGCCAGTGCGGCGGCTGTCAGATCCAGACACTGGAATATAAACGGCAGTTGGAGTACAAAGAGAAAAAAGTCATAGATAATTTAGAACGAATTGGGGGTTTTCAAATTAACCATAAAACAGAAAACGGGAAACAAGGTATACTCTTCCATCCGATTATTGGCATGGAGGAGCCTTTTTTCTATCGGAATAAGGCACAGTTTCCCATAGGGGTGGATAAGGATGGGAAAATTGTGACTGGATTTTATGCGGTAAGGAGCCACAACATTATTCCCAGCCGCAAATGTTATTTGGGTGCAGAGGAGAATGAAAAAATACTTGAACTGGTGATTTCTTTTATGGAAAAGTACCATATACCAGCTTATCATGAGGAGACAGGAAAAGGTTTGGTACGGCATGTGCTGATACGAAAGGGATTTCTGACAGGGGAAATTATGGTTTGCCTGGTATTGAACAGCCATACGCTGCCCAAGGCAGGGAAATTGGTAGAAATGCTTCGAACCATTGGGGGCATGACCAGTATCATGTTGAATATCAATGAAAAGGATACCAATGTGATTTTGGGAAATGAAGTGGTTTGCCTTTGGGGGCAGGATTATATTTCAGATTATATTGGGGATATCAAATACCAGATTTCACCCTTATCCTTTTACCAGGTAAATCCCATTCAAACAAAAAAATTATATGAGACAGCTTTAGACTATGCGGGGCTGGCAGGAAAAGAAACTGTCTGGGATCTTTACTGCGGAATTGGGACAATTTCATTGTTTCTGGCACAGAAAGCAAAGTGCGTTTATGGTGTGGAAATTGTAGAACCTGCTGTTTGGGACGCCAGGAAGAATGCGAAATTAAACAAGATAGAAAACGTACAATTTTTTGTGGGGAAAGCAGAAGAGGTACTGCCACAATTCTACAATGCAGAAATTGACGCAGATACAGATAACTTCAGGCAGCTGGAGAAAGAGCTGAAGGCTTCAAATTGTCTGGAAAAAGGCGCAGCTATTTCCAAAGGGCAATTGAATTTAACGGAAATGAGGCATCCAGATGTAATTGTGGTAGATCCGCCCAGAAAGGGCTGTGATGAAAAATGCTTGGAAACGATTCTTAAAATGAGACCAGATAGGGTAGTGTACATAAGTTGTGATTCGGCGACACTTGCAAGGGATTTGAAATATCTGTGTGAGAAGGAGTATGAGATAAAACAGATTCAGGCAGTTGACATGTTCCCTCACACAGTACATGTGGAGACATGCGTCCTTTTGGGTAGGAAATAGTAACACAAAAAATATCGTGTATGCTTACGACGATTATGAGCCGAAAGATAACGAATTTTTGAAAGATGTAAAGGGTTTTGCAACCTATACGGAAATCAAAGAGTGGATAAAATCAGAGTATGGGCTAAAGGTATCGTCTCTGTATGTGGCACAAATAAAAGACAAATGTGGTTTGGAGAAGCGTCTGAATTATAATATGGGCGAAGATAAAAGCCGTGTGCCGAAATGCCCGCCGGAGAAAGAAAAAGCGATTATGAAGGCATTTAGGCATTTTAATATGATATAATCTGACAGATTTGGTGTTTTCAACATATGTGAATGTGTGTTAAATTAGTAAATAAGTTGGATATGAAAACTAAAAAGCTTTATAATTGATGTGTATAATACATTAAGAGATTGTAAAAAACGGAGATGAAAAATGGAATATAAAAGTATTATTGAGAGATGCAATCAATACTATAGGGAAGCGAAAGCAGCAAATCATAATCTTGATGTGTTTTATAGAGGTCAATCAAGTAACTGGGCTTTGAAATCAACGCTTCAGCGAGAAATAGAAAAGGAGAAGGAAAACGGAGTAAAAAAGATAAATGATAATGATATATTTTTAAAGAATGCAGTTTGGAATGAAAATTATTCGGTATTTGAAAATATTGCATACATGCAGCATTATGGAAAACCTACCAGATTATTAGACTTTACCACCAGCAAAGATGTGGCTTTGTATTTCGCTTGCGCAAGCGAAAAGCACATGAATGAAGATGGAGTGGTTTATTGTTGTTCATATTTCGGGAGACGTTGTGATATTTGTGATGTTAAGCTTATAATGGAAATAGCAAAACTTGAGAAAGCAATGAAAGTAGATGAATTTGTAAATTCATTTTTAGGCAAATATCATGAGTATACTTCAGTGGAATGTGAAAAATTGGCTCTAAGGATATTATCATGGGCAGAACATGGTTTTATGATTGCACCAACAAAAGAAGAAATGGAAAATTTAAGAGAGTCGAATTTGCGTATGTATAGCCAGGAGGGGGTGTTTTTTGTTCAAGGCAATAAAACAGTGGGGAGAGATACTCGTGCTATGAGTAGAAATATCCCTTTAGTGACTATTACAAATGAATTGGCTGATATTCCACTAACGATATCCACATCGAGATTTATTGATAAGATTGTTATTCCGTATCAGGATAAAGAGGAAATTTTAAGAATTTTAAATGATAAAGGAATAAATAGAGAATCTTTGAGACTTTAGTGATAGGATATATATGTGAGAAATAATAGAATTTTCCATGTTTTTATCATTTCAACATTATGATTGCCCGACAGGGAAAATATGTAAACAACGGTATCAGCGGTGCAACGAACAGGTGCCCTGAGTTCAGTGTAATGATTGAAAGAGTATTGCAGGGGGATATCCAATATATCATTGCGAAAGACGAGAGCAGACTGTGTCGTTCAACAGAGGTAGACGGCTATTTGCAGACCATATGCAGGGAGTGTGGCGTTAAGATTATTTTTATTGTATCAAACAACATATTTGACCCATTCAATGGTGAACAGGTCTCTAATTCGAGCATCTTACCGACAGTGTTTCCTATCTTTATATACGATTATAAGGCAAAGAATGAGCGACAGGAAGCTAGGGGAAAGTGTTTGTTCATCAATGCAGAATATATACAGGCAAGTGTCATTACCTGTTTAAAAAGAAATGATGGATTTTGATAAATACCTTTACTGATGGCAGTTATGTTTTGAACCTGTAAGGAATCATCTTTGAATATAGTATGGGTTTTGCAAGCTGTATAATCTTCCATGATTTCAAAAAAATGTTGATTTCCAGATTCAGAAATGTTATATTATAGAAAAGGAGTAGCCGCCCACAAAGTGGTTAGCCTCCAAAGTTGGCAATAAGCCTACCTGTAACCGGCCAAGTTAGCAAGGTAGGCTTATTTATTTTCGCTTGTTATTCCTATCAATATAGGAAAGCAACGCAATAAGAAAATTACCGCCCAAAAACAACAGGCTTAAAATCTGGTATGTATTCATACGCGTCACCTCCCTTCTTTTGTGAAGTTAGGGAGGCTACCACCTTGTAACGCGACTGCTCTGGAACAAATTATAGCATACCTTATCCCATTCGGCAATCTGCTTTTTCCACTCTTTGGATTTCTCCGTAAATATTTTTCCACATGAACAACAGTAAAAAAGAACACGGGTGCATTTGTGAAATATAACCACCCAAAGGAGAGGCAAATGAATAAGCTGATTGAAGAATTAATTAAGAAAGGCATGGGGAACTTCATGGACCGGAGCCGGGATGCATTAGCGTGGGCAGATGAAACTTATCTGAATGACCGCAGGGATGAAAAGGAACTAGAACGGCGGTATGAAGGCCTTGATTTAACTAACGAGCAGAGAAAGGTCATAAATGATTATGTGGCATGTATCTTAACATCCAATCATCGCTATGCCGACATTTCATATATGTGCGGTGTCAGGGATACCGTCAGCATACTTGTTTCCCTGGGGCTGATTAAAAGCGTTGAAGCTGATGAATGATATAAATCATCATACTCCCCTTAAAAACGGCTTTGGAGCCAGCCGTAAACAGGCTCTTTTTTGCTGTCCAAAAACCAACCATACCGAAAGGAGTGCAACGAAATATGATGGAAAAATCTGAATTGCCAACTGTAGGGGCAGATACCCCAGAAAAACAGGTCTATACGCGTGACATTGCGGCGCAAATTGTTGAGAACTTTGAGAATGTTCTGGAGGAACAGGACATTACGCTTACCAGTCCTGAAGATGATGAGAAAGACCCTGACAACGCCGCCCGTCTGTATGGAAGCACTTATTATGATTTGCTTGACGCCACAGAATCCATTGTCATCCAGACGC
>CATOOV010000017.1 GCA_951801955.1 uncultured Lachnospiraceae bacterium | reverse complement strand
GCTATATCGCATTTCGTATCCAGCGTCACATCCGACTGTAAAATTAACCGGTTCCCTTTTATTTTATGGTTGCCGCCAAGCGCCTTGTTCATCTGTTGGATATTGTTCACCGTGGCATGTACGGTCTTTGCCGCCTGCACCTCCACCGGATGGGGCAGCGCCATCCATAGCGCCAGCATGACAAAAAATCCCCCGCAGGCTGTTAATATCCTCCCTTTATGATGGCTTATACAACTGGAAAATCCCATCGGCTTGTTCTTTGCCTTTTTTACAATTTGACCCCACATACTTTTTCCCTCCATAACATTCCATGCCCTCTATTTCGAACATGGACTCCTTGCTTGTGTCACAGACAACCCCCATGGCACGGGCCAGGGTGAGCGTTGCCCCATCCGACGGCTTCTCATTGAAATCATAACACAGGATCCGTTTCTTTTCAAGAAAAGTCTTCCTTGATACACGGAAATCAATTTTCAAAATATCTTTAACCATTTTTTGAGATATGCCAATTTTGGCAAGGATGTTTGGAAAATTGATTTCCGTGTCCTTGATAAACAACGTGAAATAAAACCTTTTCTCCAAAGAATCATTAATTGAGTAGGAAAGGTTTTCTTTCCCTACTCGCTGCGTGGGGCGCATAATTATTTTTTATTCTATAGGAAGACACTTTCACGCTAAAGCGTGACAAAGTCTTTCCTATAGAATAAAAAACAACACAGCCCATACAACAGGACTGTGCCGTCTGCCTGACGCTTCCGCCGGGGCTTTTGTCTCTATCGAAGATTGGATTCCCACTAAGATAAATTCGTTTTATTCACCATTTGTAGAAGTGGGAGTCTTCTCCGATGGGATGAATGCAAAAAACTTGCTCTATAACGGATATTTATCTGTCAATTCTTTGACCATTCCACGCACTTTTTCGGAAGCTGCTTCTCCCTCTTTGATCATTTTTGCAATGCATTCTGCAACCTTGTCCATATCCGCCTCATCAAATCCCCTGGACGTAATTGCAGGAGTGCCAAGACGGATCCCACTGGTGACAAACGGAGACTTAGGGTCATTTGGAATGGTATTCTTGTTGCAGGTAATATTGACAGAATCCAATAACTTTTCTACTGCTTTTCCAGTCAGCTCAAATGGTGTTAAATCCACAAGCATCAGATGGTTGTCCGTTCCGCCAGATACCAGTTTGATTCCTCGATCCATCAGCCCTTTTGCCAATGCTTGGGCATTTTTGGCAATGTTTTGCTGGTATACCTTAAAACTGTCATCCAAAGCTTCCTGAAAACATACTGCCTTTGCCGCAATCACATGCATCAGCGGACCGCCCTGGATTCCTGGAAAGACTGCTTTGTTAAAATTAAACTTGTCTGCGATCTCCTGGTTAGCTAAGATCATACCGCCCCTTGGACCGCGCAGGGTCTTATGGGTGGTCGTGGTGACTACATGGGCATAAGGAATAGGGCTTGGATGGATGCCTGCTGCCACAAGACCTGCGATATGTGCCATATCCACCATTAAATAAGCTCCCACTTCATCTGCAATTTCACGGAATTTCTTAAAATCAATCGTTCTGGCATAGGCACTTGCACCTGCAATCATCATCTTGGGCTTACATTCCAATGCAATCTCCCTGACCTCGTCATAATCGATAAACCCTTCATCGTTCACTCCATAAGGCACAATCTTAAAATAAGAGCCAGAAAAATTCACAGGGCTTCCATGTGTCAGATGTCCGCCATGGTCCAGATTCATTCCCATCACAGTATCTCCTGGTTCCAACATCGCAAACTGTACCGCCATATTTGCCTGCGCGCCAGAATGGGGCTGTACATTGGCATAATCGCAGCCAAACAGCTCTTTGGCACGCGCAATGGCAAGATTTTCCACAACGTCCACACATTCGCATCCGCCATAATACCGCTTGCCTGGATACCCTTCTGCATATTTGTTTGTCATAGGGCTTCCCATCGCTGCCATAACAGCCTTACTAACCCAATTTTCGGATGCAATCAACTCAATATGGCTGTTTTGTCTTTCCATCTCTGCTGTAATGGCGTCTGCCACTTGAGGATCCGCTTTTTTCACTTCATCAAAAGAATACATCTTCCTTTTCCTTTCTTTCTGTATATTCTTATTATTCTTCCCACAATTATTAATATCCACAATAAATAATATAATGTGATATTTTGAATGTCAAGAACAAATATTTACTCTTCCCCTAAATTCAGAGCAATCACAATCCCGATCACTAGAGCGGCAGCGCCTGAAAGAATGGAAACCAAGGTGATCGTTCCAAAACTATTCATGAGAAATATTGCCACTGGAGATGCCACAATCAATCCAATAATTGCCCAATAAGCATACTCAGGAAATTTATCAAAAATAATCTCGATCATCTTTGCAATAGCAAAGATGCCGATTACTACGCCGACTCCAAAAGGCACCAACACCTTACACCCCTCTAAAATCCCAGGCATATTAAAATGCACCAGGTTGTCAATAAAACCATTGATCTCACTGAGTACAGGATTGTAGTACCCCATCAGCATCAGCATCATGGAACCACTGACTCCAGGAATCACCATTGTGGCAGAAGCCACAATCCCAACTCCAAAAATTTTTACTACATTAACCACATTAAAAGTTAAATCAGCCGCAGCCCCTTCCTGTTCTCCCAACATAGCCAATCCCGCTACCAATCCAAAAAATAGAAGAAAAGCAAGGATATGCCCGAACCGGATGGTTTTGCCTTTTACCTTTTTTGCAATCGCTGGAAGCCCTCCTATAATAAGGCCGATAAACAATAAATTGGTCTGAAACGGGACCTTTTGAAACATATACTCAATAATCCTTGCCAACACCACAATCCCAAGCGCCATTCCAAGGACAATTGGAAACAATACCTTCACACTTTTTTTAAATTCCGAAAGCAGATGCGTTGCGGCATGAATGATTTTATCATAAATGCCCATAGAAACAGCCATCGTTCCACCGCTGACTCCGGGAATGATATTTGCCACTCCCATCACCACGCCTTTTAATATCATTTTAATCATACATTCTCTCCTAAATACTGTTCTAAAAATGCAAGCAAAGTTTTCATTTCCTGATCGGTACCAATGGAAATCCGAAGGTAATTGTCAATTCTGGGCTTATCAAAATACCTCACAAAAATCCCTTCTTTCTTCAATGCCTCAAACAACGCCTTTGCGGGGCATTTGGGATGGGTGGCAAAAATAAAATTGCTTTTGGAATCCTGAAACAAAAATCCCAGCCTGCGCAGTTCTTTTTTAGTCCATTCCCTTGTATCGACCACTTTCTTAAGCATCTTTTGAAAATATATATCATCCTTTACTGCTTCCACTCCAACTGCAATGGTGACAGTGTCCATCGTATAAGAATTAAAAGAGTATTTCACATCATTCAAATATTTAATCAGCTTCTCATTGCCAAATGCATAGCCAATGCGCATACCAGCAAGGCTTCTTGATTTGGAAAATGTTTGTACTACCAGAAGATTGTCGTACTTTGAAAGAAGGCTGACCGCGGATTCCCCTCCAAAATCAATATATGCTTCATCTATAATGACAATCACATCAGAATTATGTGCCATAATCTGCTCTAATTCTGACAAATCCTTCTCGGCACCAGTGGGTGCATTGGGATTTGGAATCACAATACCGCCGCATTCCCTAAAATAATCTTCTGTGCGAATTTCAAATTCCTCATCCAGAGGCAGGCACTGGTAAGGGATGCGGAAAAGATCTGCCCACACGTCATAAAAGGAATAAGTGATATCTGGAAAAAGAATAGGTTTCTTTCCATTGAAAAAAGTCAAAAAACTCATTGCCAGTACATCATCAGAGCCAACCCCTACAAAAACCTGTCCTTTCTTTACACCATAGTGGTCTGCCAACGCACAAACAAGCGCCTCTGCCGCTGGATCCGGATACCGTCTGAGCACTTGTGCATCGAACTTTCTTAATACATCCGCCACCCCTGGCGCCGGTGGATAAGGATTTTCATTGGTGTTTAATTTTATGATATTTGTACAGTCTGGCTGTTCTCCCGGCGTATAGGGAACGACCTTGCGCACATTTTTTTCCCATGCACCCATAATTATACCAATCCATATTCTTGTGCCAGCTCTTCAAAAGCAGGAAGGGAACGCTGAATCATTTCATAAGAAACACAGTAAGCAAGGCGCACATAGCCAGGACAGGAAAAGGAGGTTCCTCCCACCAAAAGAATATGGTGCTTTTTTGCCTTCTCCACAAATTTCTTTTCTTCCTCCTCAGGAGACTTGATAAACAGATAAAAAGCTCCTTGGGGCTTGATACAGGTAAAGCCCAGTTTTGTCAGCGTCTCGTAGATCAGCTTTCGATTCCTGTCATAATATGCCACATCCGTCGTGCAGTCCATACAGGAAATTAATGCCTTCTGCATCAAAGAAGGAGCATTTACAAATCCCAACATCCGATTTGCCACAGACAAACCACTGCAGGCAAGGTCACAGCCCGGCATCCCAGGATTTACCGCAATATATCCAATCCGCTCGCCAGGGATAGACAAAGATTTACTGAAAGAATAGGTCACAAAGGTATTATCATAATATTTTGTCAAAAATGGAACTTTATTTCCATCATAAACTAGTTCTCGGTAAGGCTCATCTGATACCATAAAAATATCATGCCCATAGGACTTTTGTTTCTGTTCCAAAAGCGCGGCAAGTCTCTTTATGGTTTCCTCTGAGTAAATCACGCCTGTAGGATTCACTGGGTTATTGATAATCACTGCCTTTGTTTTTTCCGTAATCTTGCGCTCCAAATCTGCGAAATCCGGCTGGAAGGTACTTCTGTCTGGTTCTGCCTCTTTCAGTATTCCTTGATGGTTTGCAACATATCCCCGGTATTCTCCAAAATAAGGAGCCAGCGCCAGGACTTCATCCCCTGGATCCAAAATTGTCTTAAACACCACGTTCAGGGCGCCTGCCGCCCCAACTGTCATCACAATATGTTTTTTTTCAAACCTTGTGCCAAAGCGCTTGTTCAGATTATCTGCCACTGCCTGCCTGGTTTCTGGGTAGCCTGCATTGTCCATATAACCATGCAGTTCCAGAGAGCTTTCCTTTTGTACCGCATCTATAATTGCCTGGTTGTATTCTTTCGGAACCGGAGTCATGGGATTTCCCAAACTAAAATCATAGACATTTTCTGCCCCAACCCGCTTTGCCATTTCCTTTCCTTCCAGAAACATAGCGCGAATGGCAGAACTGCCTGCTATTTCCTGCTGCATTTTCTTTGAAATCATGTTATCTTCCTCCTTTTTCAATCACTTGCGTGCGGTACCAATCATTTAGCGAAATGTGATTGGTACCGTAGACTAGCTTTCCATGCTGCCTTGAATCACCATGTTTTCCATTCTATCACGAATACACACAAAAAAAAAGAGGTACATTTTCGTGTACGCTCTTTTTATCCAGAACAAAAGTGCGTTTCACGCACCCCGCGACCAACTTCTTTTGCTAACGCATCTTTTGTTCCGCGCCGCGCACATTTGCGCAGCAATATGTTTCCACTTGTGCGCGTGTGCATTTTGGCATCTTCTATTCGCACAAATGCGCATAAATATTTTTAATATCATAGGAAATGCAAAGCAGTTTCCTATGATATTAAAAATCTTTGATTACTTTCAAAGCCGGCAAAGGTCTGCCCTGATAGTCAAACAATGCTTGATTTGCCCATTCATTGCCACAAGGTCCCGGATCTTTCATATACTTCAAGGAGGCTTCCGTCGCCCATGCACTGCCTGGCACTGGCAGCCAGCCTGGCTCCCAATAGAAAAATCCCTTGCCCAGTCCATCTGGGACATTCACAATCCGTTTCATCAAATCAGCCATAAAATCAGCTTGCCCCTGTTTTGTTATGGGATAATCAATTCTTTTTACCAATTCCGATTTTGTTGCCATTCCCTTTCGTTCCTGGGGCTTTAACTTCTCATATTCTGCATAATCCTCCATAGTAAATCCCATGGATACCTCTGCAACAACCAGCTCCTTACCATAACATTTTGCAAGGTCGTTCATGTTATATTCCAAATCAGCAAGGGAACCATGCCAAAACGGATAGTAAGATAAACCAATCATATCAAAATCAGCCCCATCATTGGCAAAATAATTGTCAAACCATTCACGGTACAGTTTGTTATTTCCTCCATTATCAAGATGAATCATAATCGGGATATCTGGATCCATGGTACGCACAGCACGAATCCCTGCATTCACCAGCATTGCAATATTTTCATAATTGGGGCGTTTTCCGTCCGGCCACAGCAGACCATTCGACAATTCGTTTCCAATCTGGACCATATCCGGGAACACACCCTCTGTCCTGAAATTGCGAAGTACTGCAAGCGTAAAATCATAAACTGCATATTCCAGCCGTTTTCCTGTATAATCTGCCCAAGCCTTGGGTTTGATCTGTTTGCCGGGATCTGCCCAGAAATCACTGTAATGAAAGTCCAGCAGAAAATCCATATCCCGTTCCTTTACACGCTTTGCCAAGGCAATGGTAGTTGCCATATCATTGTTCCCGCCCCCATAAGGCTCTCCCTGATAAGAATAAGGATTGTTCCACAGACGCAGCCTTATGGCATTTGTACCATTTTCCTGTAAAATTGTAAGAAGTTCCCTTTCATCCCCATCCTCATCTTGAAAGCTCGCCCCCAAAGACTCTAATTCCATTAGGGAAGACACGTCCATTCCCTTAATAAACTTTCTCTTCTTTGAAATCCTTCCCATCATTCTTTCCCTCTTTTCCCGCAGGGTTACCCATTTTGGGACTAGTCAAAATCAAATTTCGTAATGCGTTTTGCCATTGCGCCATAGCGAAAACGAATCATCTCGTTCTTTTCCAGGACGTCCTTCTCTGTCCCAGTATATTGGCAGCGTATACAATAAAATTCATCTTTATCTTTGTCGTAAAACATATCAATATCCAAATCCCGCATAAAACAGGACGGACATCTGTAATTTAATTTGCCTTTTCCAGATTGAGCCATGTTGCAAATACCTCCTTGTCTGAGATTGTCTTGGTGTAGCCCAAGGTAAACATCGGTGAAAATGCATATCCTTCCTTGATATATCCGACAGCGTCCTCATGAGAAGATGTGAGAGATACCTTTGTTTTGATAGCCGGGATCACGGCACTTACAGCTTTGGCGCCTTTCTGCTGCGCTTCTCTGCACCGATATTCGTAAGAGATACATGTTTCTTTTGAGCCTTCGCATTTTAATGTAATGCCAGACATATCCTCTGGATATTCCGTGGTGCCATAACAAGCAACCATATATTCATTTAACTCGACTTTCGCCTCTGGATTGCTCATCTCAAGGATTTTCCGCTCAATCTTAATTCCTGAGCTTCCCTCTTCAAAGAAAATCTTTGTCTGAAGCTTCACTGTCAGACCATAAAATTCAATTTCTACCGGATCCAGCGTGAGGATTCTGGTATCTGCCTCCTGGGAAAAATGCGCTTTGGTACGGCACAGGCAGAGATCCACTTCCTCACCATTATAACATAACTTGGCGCTTCTGACCGTCCCTTCTCCAGCGTAATGGGTAAAATAACCCGCACGGTACTTCTCCTGGATCAAAAATGGATAGGAGGCATCCTGCACATGCTTCGTCCCAATGCCTACTGGCCACTCAAGCTTTGCAGCATAAGGCCTTAAATCTACAATCGCCCCGCCCTGGTCCATATTGACACAAGCCCTCATATAAGGGTCACAATACCAAAAAACTTGTTTGTCAGAACCATACAAGATATCTCTCCACAGTGCACACTCTGGTTCTGTATAACTTTTCTTCTCCCGGTAATAATCTGCAAACTCAGACATCGTCATATCAACAAGTTTGCCTTCTTTTTTCAGCTTTCCATAATAGGCGCAGCCATCTGAATAAGATTTCTCCAACAATTCATACGGCGCTTCCCAGCGTCCCATCTTATTCATCCATCCTGGTCCCACAAACATCATATTGTATGCGTAGCCATTGTTGTATTTCTCCAAATCACGATACTGGTCAATCAAATTATACAAATAAGGATATTCCCAAGTTGTGCTGTCATAAATCATTCCCCGCAGCACATTCTGGGGATGTGTTCCAAAATTGGAGCCGTTGCCGTCATAACATGCAAGCAAATCTCTGGACAAATGGGGGATTGCAACAATTCCGCTGTCCTCCTCCTCATTTGCAGCCGGTGCATGCGTGTTTTGTTTTGAAGGAATCCATGGCGCCCAGGGACCCCCGTCAAACAAGGTATACCAAGAATTATTGCAGGTGTGGTATGCCTTTGGTCCTTCCTCCCAGCAGGTGGCAACTGCACACTTTACAGAAGGATATTTTTCTTTAATATAATTCGTCAGATCTGCATCCATATAATAAGATCCTGTAGATTCTGGATAAAATCCGAAAATATCATAAAACTTTCCAAATACATCGTCTACAATTGATTTTTTATCCTCCATGGAAAACATCCAGATACAGAAATCTTTCGTATGGTATTTTTCCCGAAACTCCTTGCAGGGCAAACCCAGCAGAGACAACGCGATCTCATCCCCATATGCCTCATGGTCTGATTTCGCAAGCGCTACCGCCTCTTCATTAAACAGGCTGGCATAAGTCATCTGAATGGTTGTTTTCAAACCATTTTCATGGGCAAGACGCTGCTGTGTCTTAAAAATATCCAAAGATTCTGTGAGCAGTGCTTTTCTCCCCAGATCCTCTGCCTTTCCATGTCCAGTTACTTTTTCTGCATACTCCGGCACCATCTCTGGGCGGTGGATAATATTTACTACAAATTTATCCATATTTCATGTTCCTCCTTTATACGATTCCCTTAAAATAAAAGGTAAACTTCATTGGTTTACTTGCATCGATCAGATATTCTGGGTGTACCTCTGCCTGCCAGCTATCGTCTCCGCCTACTCCCATTTGCTGCATTGCCGCCCGGACTACTGTATAATGGACTTCTGGAAGTTCATAGGGATGCATAGCATTTTCAAGTTCATGGGGCGTATATGGCAGAGCGGAAAAAGACATGTTATCCCCTCTAAACTGAATTCCTTTTCCTGCGTGGTCTGTGATCTGTGCCCAGCGCACCCCTGTCTTATTGCCGCACTCCTGGGGAACCAGATATTTTGCCATATTATCAGAAACCTTATTATGGTAAATGCCGAGTTTCGCACCATGTTTCCGGTCTGCATACGTCTCAGCAGGTCCATTTCCGTACCATTCCAGATTTTCAAAATCTGCATTGAACTTGAAAATCACACCAAATTCAGGCATATCATGAAGTTCTTTTACTGGATCATAACATAGGGTAACTGCAATCGTCCCATCTCCAAACACTTCATAGGAAAGGCTGCACTTGCTTACTGGAACCGTAGGCATAACATAGTAATATGTTACCACCACACTGTGTTCTTTCTGTTCCAGCTTGGGATTCTCTTTTTGTTCCTCGTCTTTCCCGATATACATACTGGCAATCTTCCACTGGGCATAGCGAAACTGCATTTTATTTCCGTCATCATTGTCCACTGGGGCACGCCAGAAATTAGGCATAGGGATTTTCTCAATCAGCTCCTTGCCGCCATAACGATAAGATACCAGCCCAGATTTCAAAAAGCTGAACATACACTCAAAATTCATTCCACGAACCCCGATATTCCATTTCCCTTTAATCACAGTCAGTTCTTCCGTGATGGGTTTTTCCTGTTCCTCCACAGTAAAAATACCTTGTCCAAAAGCAATTTCATATCCGATTGGAGCCCAGTCCTGCTTTTCCTTCAAACGGAAGGATACTGTCACAGCATAATCACCAGGCGCTGTTGGTATTTGAAATGGCAGTTCATATTCTTTTTCACTCAACGGCTCCACATTTGTGACAAGCTGCACCTCCTGCACAAGCTTCCCATTTTTTTCCAATAAAACCACGCAGTCAAAGGTATTGGTATTCACAAAAAGATTCTTATTCGTAATCAGCACCTTATCCTTGGAAACCCCTGCTGTAATATTTTGATAATTAAATTTCACTTCCTGCATTTTGGGGGATTCTTCCCGCTCTCCTCCATATACAATTCCATTTCCGCTGAAATTGTAATCGGTGGGACGCTCGCCAAAATCTCCGCCATATGCCTGGAACTTCTTTCCATAACGATCTTTTTTCTCAATGGACTGGTCAATATAATCCCAGATAAACCCTCCCTGGTACAAAGGATCCGTATCTGTCAAGTCGGTATATTTATGCATAGCGCCGCAGGAATTTCCCATAGCATGTGTGTATTCACAACAGACAAAAGGCTTGCTCCTGTCTTTTTGCAAAAATTCCTTAATACTTTCCACAGAAGGATACATCTGGCTTTCCATATCACTGGTCTCATTAAAACGGCGGTCATGGAACACGCCCTCATAATGCACCAGACGGGTATCGTCCAGCCTGCGGAACAATTGGGACATCTCATAAATAACTTCTCCCCCATAAGACTCATTTCCGCAGGACCAAATCAAGATTGCCGGATGATTCTTGTCTCTCTGGTAACAGGAATTGATACGGTCAAGCATCATGGGTTCCCACTCCTTGTTACTGCCTGGTACCACAGATTTCTCCTCAATTTCTCCCCTGAGAATCGGCTCCCAGCTTCCATGGCTCTCCAGATTGTTCTCTGCAATCATATATAAGCCATATTTGTCACAAAGTTCATAAATTTTGGAATCATCTGGATAATGACAGGTACGAACAGCATTAATATTATTGCGTTTCATCGTCAAAATATCCTGCACCAGCTCTTCTTCCTTTACAGCACGTCCCGTCTTAGAGCTGAATTCATGGCGGTTTACCCCTTTAAACACAATTCGTTTTCCATTGATACACATGAGATTGCCTATCATTTCAAAACGTCGGAATCCAACCATCTGAGAGAAGACTTCTTGGAGTTCGCCTGCCTCATCCATGACTTTTACCAGCAGTTCATAAAGATTCGGTTCTTCCGCACTCCAGAGCGCCGGTTCCTTTACCGGAATTGTCACTTTAAGCCCAGGCTCTAAATCTGCCTTTGCTTGAGCCACCATTCCTTCACTGTCTTGTAATGTCATGGAAACCTTCCCTTTTCCAGAACTTTTGAAACAAAGTTCCAAGACAGCATTCTTATATTCATCGTCCAATAAAGTTCGAATACGGATATCCTGCACATGCGCCTTCGGTACAGTATATAAATACACACTGCGGTAAATACCAGAAAAGCGATAGAAATCCTGATCTTCACACCAACTGGAAGCCGTCCACTTAAACACCTGCACAGCAAGTTTATTAACCCCTTCCACAAGGTAAGGGGTTAATTCAAATTCCGATGGGGTAAAGCTGTCTTCACTGTAACCCACATAGGTTCCGTTTAACCACAATGCCATACCGCTTTCCACACCCTGGAAGGAAATGTATAGTGGTTTCCCCTTCATATGCTCTGGAACTGAAAAATATTTCACATAATTTGCAACTGGATTAAAAAAAGCGGGGATTTCTCCTGGTTGAATATCCTCCCTTCCATCCCAGGGATACTGTGTATTTGCATATTGGGGACTGTCATATCCCTCCATCTGGATATGTGCCGGAACTTTTATATCTGCCCAAGATCTGCAGTCATACTCTGTCTCTTGAAACCCTTGGATCGAAGATTGGTAATTCTTCCCATAGGAAAATTTCCAAAGCCCATTTAATGAATATCGGAAACTTGTATCTTGATTCTCCATCTCCTCCATGGATGCATAACATACGTGATCTGAATGTGCTTCCATACGGTTTTCTGCAAATACAAGGGGATTTTTTACTTTCTCATAATTAAATTGTGACATATTACACCTCCAAACTTATGTTATATATTAGTTCGGCAGCACTATAAAGTGCTGCCGAATGAAATCCTTATACATGATATCAGCAAAAGCTGACCCAAATCCTGTATCAAAGCCCGCATCTGCGAAGCTTGACTTAGGAATATTTATTTTACTGCACCTGTAATACCTTCCGCAAAGCTCTTTTGCAGTAAGAAGAAAATAATCACAGTGGGAAGGCTGCATAACAGTACGGCTAACATCAGTACACCATAATCTGTAACATAACCTTCTGTCAGGTTTGCCACCAACATTGGCATGGTAATATTGGCATCAGACTGTATAATTACCTTCGGCCATAAATAATTATTCCATGCGTTCATAAATGTAATAGTCATCGCTGCCGCATAAGTGGAGCGCATTGTAGGAATAAACATTCGGAAGAAAATCTGGATTTCGTTCAATCCATCGATTCTCGCCGCTTCAATAATATCATGCGGAAAACTCCTTGCACTCTGCCGAAACATCATAATCAGGAACGGAGTAGAAATCGTAGGAAAAATAACTGCTATTGTGCTATCCAAAAGTTTCGCAGATGAAAACATGCGGAATAACGGAATCATGGTTGCCACAAAAGGTACCATCATTGCCAGAAGCAGAATTGACATAACCATGTCTTTCCCTTTGTCATGATAAATTTCAAACCCGTAGCCAGCAAGAGAACAGATTACCAGTGCACATACCGTTAAAATAATCGCATATTTAAATGAATTAATCATTGCAGACTGTACCGGCTGCAATTGAAATAACGATTTGAAATTATCTAAAAATGCAGTTCCTGGAAGCATGGTTCCCCTGCTGACATCCACGCTCTTATTGGTGGCACTGATCACCATCCAGTAAAGTGGGAATACAGAGATCACAGATACGATAATCAAAACAACATACATCAATGCATTTGCTCTTTTTGTCTTAGTCACGCTTGTCACCTACTTTCATCTGTATAAATGCCAGAATCGCTACCAGGATAAAAATCAGGAACGACATTGCTGACGCATATCCAAACTTCGGCACATATTTAAAAGACTGGTTATAAATATAATGGGACATTGTAATGGTCGCATTCGATGGACCCCCTCTTGTCAAGTTGAGTGACTCATCGAACAACTGCAGGGTTCCGTTGGTTGACATGACTGCTGTCAAAAGGATCGTCGGTTTCAACAGCGGAACAGTAATTTTAAAGAACGTCTGCATAGGGCTTGCTCCGTCAATCTTAGCTGCCTCATATACAGAATACTCTATATTTTGTAATCCAGATAAATAAAATACCATATTATATCCGGTCCATCTCCAAACCAAAGCAATAATAATGATAATTTTTGCACTTGTCGCATGACCTAAAAAATTATATCCCGTATGTAAAATTCCCAATTTAATCAATACGGAATTGATAAATCCATCTACTCCAAAGAGAGAACGAAAGATAATTGCGTAAGAAACAAGCGATGTTGCACATGGCAAGAAAATTGCGGTACGGAATAAACCTTTGCACCGAAGATTTTTATTATTTAACATAGATGCCAAGATTAACGCTAAAATCAACATAATTGGCACCTGAATAATCAGATAAAGAAATGTATTGCCCAAGGACTGCATAAAAACAGAATCCTTAAACATACGGGTATAGTTACTAAATCCATCAAATTTTAATTTATTTGCCGTTCCAGTCTGAAAGGACAGGATAAAAGCCTGGACCATTGGCCAGAAGCTCATCACAGCAATCATCAGCGTTGCAGGTGTTAAAAATGCCCACCCAGTAAGATTATGTTTCTTCTCCAATGACATTTTTCTTTTTTGGCTCTTTGTCTGGCTCACATTTACGCCCCCTTTATGGTCAGGTCGGGGGCCAGCAAACCTGCTGTCCCCCACACTGTTTCTATAATTATCGCTTACCGCTTAAAAAACGGTACAGTTCTTTTACTGTTCCATATTGAACTCAATGGTGTTCTGTGCCTCTTTCAGCTCGTCATCTACTTTTGAGCCGCCTACGATGTTCTGCATAGCAGTAGCGACTGCATCACGTGCTTCATAGTAATATACACCTGTGTTGTTGCTTGGAATCTTTCCAGCAAACTCTGTAATCTTTGAAAATACAGCATCTCCACCATAGAATTTTGAAGGCTCTGCGTATACATCGGAATCGCCTGCTGGCAGATACGTAGCCAATGCACCAGATTTTGGAAGGATAGTCTCATATAATTCAACGCTTCCAGCAAAGGTCTTAGAAAGGAAATCTTTTGCCAAGTCTACATTCTTGCAGTTGCTGGTAATTGCCCAGGAGGAACCGCCATTGTTGGAATAGTTGGTAGCATTGTCTACGCCTTCCAATTTAGGCATATTGGTAATACCCCATTTTCCGCTCTGATCTTCTGCTGTCTGGATGGAAGCCATAATCCAACATCCATTGATTGTACCAGCTACCGTCTCGGTGGTAAGGGTTGAAATGTACTGATCCCAGTCATTTACCTCTACCAATACCCCAGCTTTTACTAACTCAGCGTATGTCTCCATAACTTTCTTTAATGCGTCGTTTCCTACCATTGAAGGCTTTCCTTCTTCATTAAACAGGGAAGCGCCGCAGGACTGAAGCATCATCATAATTACATCAGACTCACCAGCCTGGCAGGACAGTAATGGCTTGCCAGTCTTTTCCAATACTTTCTTGCCTTTTTCCAGATAATCGCTCCATGTGATATCCGTAAAGTCCTCTAATTTAAATCCAGCTTCCTCTAAAATATCTGTTCTATAGCAAGCAATTACAGCGCCATTATCAAAAGGAACACCATAATTTTTGCCGTCAATTACAGAATATGCTGTTTTTGCTTTACCAAAATTGCTGTAATCAATGTCGTCCGTCAACTCAACAAATGCCTCTGGATAAGAGATAACATTCTTCTGGAACGCATTATCCTGCATCAGAATAATATCTGGTAAAGTATCATAGCTTCCGCTGGTTGCAGCAGTAGTAAGCTTGCTCTGCACATCATCCCATGGTGTCTCTATTACATTTACCTTGAAATCAGGATTATCTTTCTGATAAATCTCTCCTGCAGTTTCCATTGCATAAATGTTAAATGCCGGATCCCAGCACCATACTGTCAATTCACTTCCACCGCCCGAAGATTCTCCCTCTGTTGCATTGCTTTCGCTGCTCTCATTACTCTCATTGCTTGCTTCCTGGTTTGTCTCATCTTGAGAAGCGTCGTCATCTTTTTTCTCACCGCATCCGGTCAACATCGTTGCTGTCATTGCCGCACAAAGCAATGCACATAAAAATTTTCTCTTCATATTTTTTCCTCCCATAATACTTTTTTAGGGCAACTGGTGCGCATTTTGCGCAATCGGTTGTTCTATATTCATAGTTTATCAAAGATGGGATTTGATGTCAATGTCAACACTTTCCAGTTTTTTATTCCTTTTTTTGTATAATCTGTCTAATATCTTTTCGTCACTATTACTACATTTGTAGAATATGCAAGGAGTTATTCTCCCATATTTTTTTGTATTTTATACAAATTTTGCATTGATCTATTTTTGTGAAAACGTTACCATTATTGTAAATAAGGGATTTTTTTTATTTCTATTTCTTTACTGAATTAATTGGTAAATTTACCTATAAATTTTTGCCATTTTTACCCTATATATTTACTAAACTTTCAATTTTTATATTGGAATTTCAAGAATACCATTCGTATTGTTTCTGCAGAGTACGAAGAAACTTCCCTGACAAGAACAAATCCGAACCCCTGCTTCTTCACTCCGTTATGATGCAAACCCACGGGCAATGGCACATGTTAAGCGCGGGTCAGAATGGAATACAGGGATTCGCAGGGGCAAATATTCCATCAGTT
The DNA here is from genome assembly GCA_951801955.1 of uncultured Lachnospiraceae bacterium. Lineage (GTDB taxonomy): Bacteria > Bacillota > Clostridia > Lachnospirales > Lachnospiraceae > Petralouisia. The sequence goes on along the minus strand of CATOOV010000017.1, from coordinate 41,455 downwards.
TATTTCAGAATATTGGGTTGTGCAATTTGCCAAGAAATTTTTATCTAACCACCTTTTGGAAGACTAATCTTGTATGATAAAAAGACCTGTTGCATAAAACTCCTTCATGCAACAGGTCTTTAAAATTTACTAAATAATCTATCCCGATTTTGAAGATAGAGATTCTGGCTATAACATAGTAGATTCCTTCAAAGTCACTTCGTAACCTAATAACGTTCTCTGTTTTACTGTATGCCCTTCGATAATCTCCATCAAGGTTTTGCATGCCACTGTACCAAGTTCTCTGGCATTAAAAGAAAGGGAGGTAATGCTTGGCAGATTATTTTCTAATATGGAACTGTCATAAAACGATGCCACTTTCATCTGATTCGGAACAGCAACCTCTTCCTTTCGAAGTTTATTTAATACATGCATACATACGGCATCATCTAGGCAGACAATGCAGTCTACCTGCTCCTGCATAAGTTTTTCCACAGCACGCTCAATCATAATCTCTTTTTGCACATTTACAAAAATAATGTCTTGATTGACAGGAACACCTACCTGATCATGTGCATCTATATAACCTTGTAACCGATTCTGGGTTACAACATGAGATTCAATCCCGCCAATCAAACCAATATGGGATAATTTTTTCATCAACAAGATAGAAATTAGTTCCCGGCAGGCACTCCGGTGGTCATTGTCAACTTGAATCACATCCTGATAATTTGTGCTTCCTACTGTAACAAATGGAATTGCTTGGGATTTTAAATATTCAATATGGATATCTTTGGTAAAAGTCCGCATCAGCACCACGCCATCCACCTTATGATTTTCCACCATCCGAACCAACTGGGTACAATCACTTTCCCGGCTCATGGTAAGCAGAATATCATAATCCATACTGACGGCTGTCTCTTCAATACCAATCAGGCATGTCTGAAAAAAGGGTAAATCCACAACTGTATAATCTTCTGGCAGCATCACGCCTATATTGTAAGTCTTTAGCTGTGCCAGCCCCTTTGCCATTGCATTTGGTTTATAATTATGCTCCTGAATATAAGCGAGCACACGTTCTCGGGTGTTTTTTCCAATTCTTCCTTTTCCGGAAATGGCTCTGGAAACAGTGGTTTTTGACACTCCCAATGCTTCTGCCACATCCGAAATCGTCAGTTTTTTTTCATTCGACTGTTCCATCCCTTTACCTCACACCTATTCTTTATAGTTATTCTTGGGGTTCCTGGGGTTCTTGAGGTTCCTGGGGTTCTTGAGGTTCCTGGGGTTCTTGAGGTTCCTGGGGCTCTTGAGGTTCCTGGGGTTCCTGGTTTTGTTCTAATTCAATAAGCCTTGCCTCTGCCGCCTCTAATATGGAATAATTCCCTACTTTGCTGCGGGCCAGTTCTGAAAGCTGTTCATACTGTGCCCGAATCCCTTCAATTTCTCCTCGCATATCCAGGGTAATCTCTCTTCCTTCTAATCCCGCAATAGCATCAATTACAGGCTGTGCTTCTGCTTGCGCCTGCTGATCTGAGGCTTGTGAAGCTTCTGCGTCAAGTTGTCCAATTCTAGCTTCTGCAGCTTCCAGCGCAGAATAATTACCCACATATCCCTTGGCTAAATCACTCAGGCTGTCATACATATTTCTTGCATTGATCACAGCTTCCCTGCTCTCAAGGGTAACTTCCCCTAAAGAATCAATAACCTGTACCACTGCGGCTGCTTCCTGCTGTGCCTGTTGTTCTGCTGCCTGCTGCGCTTCCTGTGCTGCTTGTTCTGCTGCTTCCTGTTCTGCTGCCTGTGCATTTTCCGACCCTGATAATTGATATACTAACACAGGACATCCTGCCTCAATATTCTCAAACAATGTCCTTGCCGCATCAAAAGGAAGGTTGACACAGCCATGGGAGCCGTTTCTCTTATAAAAGGTTCCTCCAAATGCACTTCTCCAATTAGCATCATGAAATCCCACACCGCCATTAAACGGCATCCAATAAGTTACCGGTGTAGCATAATCTTCCCCTCTTAAAGTTCTATCTCGTTCTTTATAATACAAACCAAAAGCACCAGCCGGCGTACTCCAGCCTTTGGCGTCATTCCCCGAAACAAAATCTGATTCCAGGATCAACTCGCCGTTTTTATAATAAAATAAATGCTGTGATGTGAGATTCACTTCTACATAAGTATCACCATAATCATTTCCACTACGGCTGTTCGCCCATTTATCATAAGCTGGCTCCTTGGAAATCACTTCTCCCTTTTGGATATGTTCTGCAAGAGCCTCTACTTCTTTTTCCTTGTCAATCCTCCATCCATAATCACCGCCGCTGACTGTGACCTCCGTACCATATGAAGACATCAGATTTTTTGATTTCCCAGCAGTATTCCAAGTCTCTGCCAACTGGTCAATATAAGCCACAATCTGGTCTCTTGATACCTCCGCCTCAAAATTATCATTTTTCGTAACCCACTGGCTGATGGTTTCTCCATCAAGAACTACTTGCTCTTCCCCAAATTGATATGTAACAACAGTCTGAACAAACTGATTCATAATCTTAGCCAAATTTTTCAATTTCTCTGAATGGGCAGTAATTTTGGGTTTCACATAACACTCTTCATCCTCAAGAGAAATTGAACCCTGTAAATTTAAAATTGCCTTTTCCAGTACTTTCAGAAATTTTTTCTTGTTAATGGTAGTTCCTTTCTCTTCTGGAAGAATTTTATAACCTTCCTCCTTGGAATACTCTGATATCAATGCATTTTGGGGTTCCTGCATTTGCGCTTTGTCCATAATCCCAAGCTCTTCAACCTTCTTTTTCAGCGCATCCTTATCGTAGTCCACCATCGTCTCCACTTCAATTCGGAAATTTTGGAACAATGCCGCTGGCCAAGTGTAACCATTCTGTTTTTTTAATTCCTTCTGCAATGTACCGTCAAATACCGGATTTAAGCCAAATGCTTCTCCCGCAAGGACTTCCTCCATTTCGTCCCGTGCTTCTATTTTTATACGGTATCCATTGGTTTCCCTTACAATCTGCTGTTCTATCTCTTTTACATCCTTACCAGAGGCATTTACTCCATTGATGATCGTCCCGGGAAGAAAATGGGAATTAAAAAAAACTGCGATTCCCAAATATATCATAATCATTACTAAAAGCATTCCCATTGTAATCCAAATCCATATTTTACGGTGTTTTGCCCCTGTCTTCTTTGTCTTTTTCATAATTCTACCTTTCTTCTTTCTGTGGTTTCCCTATTATTATAATTCTATTTTCCATAAAGTCAAATAATTTCTGTTTTTCAATATTTTACAGTTGACATTTTCCATTTCCTATGTTAGACTGGTAAATGTTTCGGGGTATGGCTCAGCTTGGCTAGAGCGCACGGCTGGGGGCCGTGAGGTCGCAGGTTCGAATCCTGTTACCCCGATTTTTTTCTTTGTTATACAAGAGTTTTTGAGATAACAACAGACATAGATTTTGGTTATCTTTGTTTATTTTTGACTGTCCTTACTTTCCTTTTCATTTGTTTTCCCCTTTATTTTATCTATTTAATGAACTAACCTCTCCACACGTTTGATCTCATACCCTCTGGGGCACCCTATAATGCCATTCGGCGTGTCTAAAGGTATTTTTCAGTATCAAGTTTTCTTTCCTTAAATTTTTCAAACTTTCCATGTATATTATTGATTTCATATGGAAATTCTTTTACTAATACAGTCAAATACCCCGCAGCAAGCTGACGGGGCATATCTTAGCTTGTTTTTCGCAAGTTCGCCCCAAGGGGCGGGGTATTTGCACCCAAAGGGCGTTTACCCTCGCGGCTGTCTACCCTCCGTTACGCCCCATGTTTCACATGTGCCACTGGCGCATAGCGCCGTCAAATAATCCATGGAAACATGGCTATCTTACTAAGTGCCCTTTGGGTACATTGCTTGTGGGATTAAATATTAAGTGCAAGGCAACGGGCATCAAAGTTGTCTGCGCCCTGCAATCCACCGAAGGCTTTTATGTCTATCGGAGACCCAGCTCCCACTAATAGAAATCTGTTATACTCACCACGGATAGAAGTGGGAATCTCTTTGGTGAAATAAAAAATGAGGTGCATTTATGAAAATTATACTCAGCCAACTCTTAGATGAAAAAGGAATATCACAAAATAAAATGGCAAAAGACACTGGAATTTCCACAACTACACTAAGGAACCTGAATCATAACCGAACTACCCGGATCAGTTTTGACATATTGGAGAAAATCTGTCTCTATCTGGATTGTGGAGTGGAAGATATCCTTTCAGTAGAAAAAGAAGAATAAGAATACCCCTTCCATAGTCCTTTCATGTTTCATGACAGTTATTTTCCAAAATTTGAACCTTGTCAAATCATACCATAATCTCAATGCATTATCAATCATTTTCCCCTAGAGGAAAAAGTCACTTCGCGGGTGTGCGCGGCGCGGAACAAAAGATGCGTTAGCATAAGGAGTTGTTCGCGGGACTGCGTGAAACGCACTTTTGTTCTCATATAGGAAATTCCTTCGAAATTCCTATATGAGAAAACTACCATGCGCACGCGCACGAGTGGAAAAATATTGCTGCGCAATTGTTCGCGGCGCGGAACAAAAGATGCGTTAGCATAAGGAGTTGTTCGCGGGACTGCGTGAAACGCACTTTTGTTCTTATCCCATAGGGGTACCCACTTCTATCAAATTCCCATCTGGATCATAGAAACGAATCACCTTCTGCCCCCACGAATGTTCCATAAGCCGATTCACATATTGAATGGGTTCATGATAATTTTCTAGCGCCTCTGCAAATGCTTCTATATCGACTTCTTCAAAATACAATTCTGAGGAATGATTCTTAAAGATAACATCTTTTTTTACAAACTTCTCCCAGATTCTTCTGTCCTGAAGGACAAGCCCTTCTGTCATAATGACATTTCCATCTTGATCAAGAATAACGTCCAGCCCAAACAATTCTTTATAAAAATCTATGGATTTGTTTAAATCATTTACCACAATTAACACATTTTTCAGTTTCATTTCTATGTTCCTTTCATAAACTTGTCAAAATGCCTTGGACATTTTGAATTTATAACCAATAAAGGCTCTCCATCATGTTGAATATGATGGAAGCCTTTATTGCAACTGTTAATGAAATTTTTCTCCTGCTAAATATCACAATACCAGAAAATTAGCCATTCGTTATACGAGTGTTAGTTCTTAGAGTTGAAACTTACTAGCCTGTTCATTCTGCTGACGGCTCAGTTCTACCAGCCCATGGGTATCTTGTGTACATTCACCAATCGTCTGGGATAAAATCATCATACTAGCGCTGGTTTCTTCTGTAGACGCTGCATTTTCCTCCACTACACTTGCCAGGCTGTTGACAGAATCCGTAACAATCTGCTTCAAAGAATTCAAAACCTCTGTCTGGCTACCAATTTCCCCAGTGACCTCTTCCACCAAAGCGACCTCTTTATTTAAATAATTAAATGCAGTCCTGGTTTCATCCAAGCATTCCTGCTGCTTTTGTACATTACGTGTCACTTCTTCCATTTTGCTGACAGAGAGTTCCACATTATTTACCAACTCTTTTACAATCCCCTCAATCTCCTGTGCATTTCCTGAAGACTCTTCCGAAAGGTTTCTAATTTCCTCTGCAACCACAGCGAATCCCCTTCCAGCTTCTCCAGCCCTTGCAGCCTCTATGCTGGCATTCAATGAAAGCAAGTTTGTCTGAGCTGCCAGTCCCTTAATAATTTCTATCGTCTTATTGATATCAGCGGCAGAATCATTATTCTTGTTTGTCTGCTCTGATACCATTTCAATCGTTTCAATCGTTACCTTCGTAATCTGATCCAGCTCCTTGATACTCTTAGAAGCGCCCTCGGAATGCTTCGCCATCGCTGACACGGCATCTTTCAATTTATGTACCCCATTTTCTTCTACTTCAATCACACCGCCAAGCTCTACAATCTTTTCATTCACCGTCTCTGTCTCATTTGCCTGATTAGTGGCTCCTTGTGCCAAATCTTCGATCGCCTGGTTGGTATTTTGAATACTGTTCAAAATATATCCGAATTTATCACTGAACTTTTCACTGCTCTCATTTAACGCCTCTCCCGTTTGAAGGACATTGCCAATCATATTTGCCAACGACTCCCGTACATGGTCCAGGGAACGCGCCATCTCTCCAATCTCATCGGCACGTTTCAATAAAGCAGGGCTGACTGAAAAGCTTAAATCCCCCATTGCTGCCTGACGAAGATGACCCTCCACCAGCTTAATGCCTTTGGTGATCTTAAGCCCGCTCAATGCAGATATGGCAAGAGCTGCAGCCAACATCAAGACAGCGGCAACCCCATAGATCAGAAGCATTGTTGAAAACTCTTTATGGATATACCCTTTCCTAGCATCAATCTTTTCATTCATCTCATCTACATAATTGCCAGTAGCAACTGCCCATCCCCAGGGTTCAAACATCTCAGAGTAAGCAATCTTAGGAGCAACCGTCACGCCATCCGATTTTGTGAAATAAAATTCATTGTACCCGCCTCCCGCTTTTGCAGTAGATACAATATTCTGTGTCACCTTTACTCCGTTTTGATCTGTCAAATCATATCGGTTGGTGCCCTCTTGATCTGTCAAAATTGGGTGCTCGACTAATACATGGTCTTCCCCATCTATCCAAATATAACCAGAAGCATCATCGCGATAACGCATGGCACGAACGGCGTCTTTTGCCATTTTCTTTGCCTTCTTTTCAGACAGTTCACCGTTCTGGCTTCGGTCATAATAACTTTGTATCAGTGCCAAAGCGCCCTGAACTTGTGATTTAATCTCCATTGAGTAACCTTCATCCATGGATTCCTCATACAATTCCACGGACTCATCCATCGACTGCTTCAAATAATGTATACCCAGGAATGCCAATCCAATGGTAGGAATGGAAACCATAATACATATAATGGAAATCAACATCATTGTCAAACTGCGAAACCCTTTTTTTCCATGCTCCCCTGAAATTTTTCTTTCCTTCATAAAACCTCCATCCTATGTAGTTGCTATGTCTATTACTAACTTACATTATACACGATTTCAAGCCAAAGTCAATGAACAGGCAGGCTTCCCATGAAAACTCCTATAAAACAAAATATTGAACGAAAGCCAAGCAACAAGCATCCTCACCATTAAAACTCCTTTTTTTCCATAATAGAAATACTGATTTTAAACGACAGCAGATATGCCACAACTGAAGCCCCTATTACAACAGCAACAGATCGTTTCAAATCCATAGCCTGCAGGCGATCCAGCAGGGCTGCAAAGTCAAAATGCATCAAATCTGCTATTTTTCCTGCAAGGACTGCCACTGCAACCACAACGCCCGTAGCTGCAATTGCAGCCGTCCTCCCTTTTTCCCCGCCAAATTTTAACTGGAAGGGAATCATTATGGCTAATATCAAAATGATAATTGGAAGAATGGCAAAAGCAATTATCAATGTGTCACTTGCCCCTTGAACCTTTCTGATTTCACCGCCAATCACAGCAACTAGTGTGGATAAAAGCCAAGCTGCCCCTCCTACAATTAAACCAAAACTATACTTTTCTGCCACATACCTGCTTCTTGTGATTGGAAGGGAAAACAAAAATGCATTGCCATTGTCAAATTCATCATAACTGATCGTAGTCAAAGTAAACAAAGAAGCAATAAAGGTCAGATAACTGATAATAAATGTAGTATCATTGAGCACCCCAACCTGCATTACCGCAATTAACAAAACTAACAGGAAAAATTTCTTCTGGTTTGCCATCAATTTTAAATCCTTAATCAATAATCCTTTCATTTTTCAACACCTCGAACCATCATTGTAATTACCTCGTCAACCGTTCCGTTTTCTATCGCAATCTGCGGATAATTTTCTAAATAATATTCTTTCTGGTTTGTAAGGCAACTATAACCAAAATATTCTTTTTTATGCCGCAGAATATATTGTTTATCCAAATCTGCATACTGACTTTCATTCACTTTTATCAAGGCATAATCACTTAACAAGACGTCTGTATCTTCATGCAGGATAATTTTCCCTTCGTGTATCATATACAGGTCATCGCACAGCGTTTCCAAATCCCCAGAAATATGTGAGCTGATAAGGATAGAACGCTCCTCCTCTTCTTCCATAAAGTCCCGCAACATTTCCAACAGCTCATCCCTAGCAATCACATCAAGCCCCACGGTAGGTTCATCCAGTACCAATAGCTTTGGCTTATGGGAAACAGCTGCAAGAACCTTTAATTTTGCTTTCATACCTGTAGAAAATTCTCTGATCTTTTTATCCATTGGCAGCCCAAAACGCTGTAGCTGCTTCACAAAAAATAATTTGTCAAATTTTTCATAAAGACTGGCAAGAATCGGAACCACATCATTGGCAGTCAAATATCCACTAAAACCCGAATCTGATAAAACCACTCCCAAGTTTTGCTTATCTTTTGCATTAAAATCTTTTAAATCTTTTCCCAAAATTGTCACTGTTCCCCCGTCTGTATGGAGCAGCCCCAAAATTGCTTTAAAAGTAGTACTTTTTCCAGCGCCATTCTGTCCAATAAGCCCTGTTACGCAGCCTGGCTTAACAAGCATGGAACAATCCAGGGAAAAACTTTCATACTTTTTTCTTAAATTCTCAATCTTCAACATTGTCAACCCTCCAAAATCAACTGAAACAAACTCTTAATATCCTCATCACTGATTCCATATCTTCTGCCCTTTTGGATTGCCAATTCCAAATCCGCTTCCAGTTCCTTTTTCTGTTCCTCCAATAGAAGTTCCTTATTTGTTGCTGCAACATAAGTTCCTTTTCCATGGACTGTCACCGTAAACCCTTCTGTTTCCAAGGCGTCATATGCCTTTTTCACAGTCAATGCACTGATCTTCAGCTCTTTGGATAACGCACGGACAGAGGGCAGATGATCATTCTCTTTCAGTTCCCCATTTCGGATTAAAAGTTTAACCTGGTCTACAATCTGTTCATATATGGGGACCATCCGAGAACCATTTATAATGATATTCATGTTTTGACCTCCTTATAGTAAACAGTATATAACAGTATAAAACTATTGTCAAGTGTTATATACTGTTTATTTTGAATCATGAGAAAAAACAGCCTATTGACCTTAAATTTTACAAGCCTGGAGTAACATCCCATAATGGAACAAAAGTGTGTTTCAGTCACTTCCGCGCTCAATTTCTTTTTCCAACACATCTTTTGTTCCACGCACCTCCGCGACCAATTATTTTTGCCAACGCATCTTTTGTTCCGCGCCGCGCACGGTTGCTCAGCAATATGTTCCTCTTGTACGTGTGCGCATATTTATTTTCTCATATAGCAAATTCGAAGGAATTTCCTATATGAGAACAATAAACCCTGCGTTTCAGCAGATTATATTCTACTGAAACGCAGGGTTTTGATCTGGAAACCATTCAAGAATGCCTTTTTGTCGTACTCACCACTTATAGAAGTGGGATTCTTCTCCGATGAGATAAAATGCCTTTTATTTTACTTTTATGGCAACCGTCTTTTTCTTGTTGTTATAAGTCTTTACTGTAATTTTTGCTGTTCCTTTCTTCTTAGCTGTTACCACGCCTTTGGAAGTTACAGATGCTATCTTAGGCTTACTGGACTTAAAAGTACATGTTCCCGCACTTCCTTTGGGCAATGTTACCTTCAAAGTAACTTTTTTCCCTTTTTTCAATGTTTTCTTTGCTGGCGTGACTTTTACAATCTTACTTGGCGCTTTTTTAACAGTAATATGAAATACTTTTACCTTACCCTCTTTATTGATAGCTTTAATAGTAGCTTTTCCAGTTTTCTTTGCAGTTACTTTTCCTTTGCTGGTCACTGCTGCAATTTTGTTATTCGAAGTTGTATAAGTATAACCTTTTGCAGTTACTGAATACGTTTCTTTCACTCCTAGTGTTGTTTTCTTGGTAGACACAACCTTAAGTTCCACAAGCCCCTTAATTGCTTTCTTAAGCTTACTGTTTGCCTGGTCAACCTGCTCTTGTGTCGCGTTTTTATCCTTTATAACATTTTTTGCCTTTGTCAATGCCGTTTTTAATACCTTGTAGCTTGCTGTTGTATAATTACCCGCCTTGTACTTCTCTGCTGACTGGATGGTCCTCCTTAATACACTGAAATCTACCGGTTCTGGAGTTATTGGCTTTTCTTTCTCCTTTAGTTTGTTTATGGCAATTTGCAGATTCTTCACTGCCCTATTGACGATCTTTTGCCCTACCTTTTCCTTAGCATTTACTTTAACTGCAACTTCCAACATTACTTCCAACCTCTGGAAGCTTTCCTCTGTATACTTATCCTTATTCTGCTTCAAAGCGTTTGCTATATTGATTACTTTTACAAGCCTTCTCTTATCTGCCTCTTTGTCTGGCGTTCCTTGTTCCCCTTTCTGCTTCAAGCTGTTGATTGCGGTATTCAAATCCTTTGCTGCTTTATCTACCTCTTCCTGGCTTGCATTTTCTTTGCCATTGATTGTGATTGCCGCCTCCAAAGCAGTCTCAAACTTTTGATAGCTGTCTTCTGTATATTTATCTTTTTCTATTTTCTTTTCGTTTGCCGTATTGATTACTTTAGCAAGCTCTGTCTTATCTGCCTTTCCAGGTCCCGGCGTTACGGGTTCCCCTTTTTGTTTCAAACTATTGATTGCGGTATTCAAATCCTTTGCTGCTTTGTCTACTTCTTCTTGGCTTGCATTTTCTTTGCCATTGATTGTGATTGCCGCCTCCAAAGCAGTCTCAAACTTTTGATAGCTGTCTTCTGTATATTTATCTTTTTCTGTTTTCTTTTCGTTTGCCGTATTGATTGCTTTTACAAGCTCTGTCTTATCTGCTTTTCCAGGTCCCGGAATTACTGGTTCCTCTTCTGATTTCACAATGGAAACCGTATACTCCGTTGTGGTTGTATGGTCTTGTGCAGACGCAGTAAATGTTACCATTGTTGTTTCATCTGTTAATATGACCAGGCGCTCACTGACATCATCAATCAACATACCACCTATACGGATCAGGCCGCTCGGCGTATTAGGAGATACTTTCATAGAAACAGATTCTGTATCTTTCGGAACCTTCAGCGTATAATTCTTTGTCTCTGCAGCAAATGCCGGTGAAAGGGTTCCTTTGTCAAAACTTAAGGCAGATAGATTGGGATTATGGCTGTATTCTTTTGTATCTGTGGTTGTAATTCCATATAACCCGCCCACATGGGAGGAACCATTTCCTTGAAATTTCACCGTTACAATTGGAATTTTATTTCCACTGCCATCCAGAACAAACTCTCCTGTGGAATCTTTCTTATAATTTGGCGTACTCCAATATTTCTTTGGAATTTCAATGGTTTCTATGTAAAAATTATTTTCACCTTCCGCATCTGTTATTTGGATAGCCTGCAATTTCTCTTCATTAATATAAAGATCAAATTTTCTGTTTTTATCTCCCGAATACCAAGTACACAACAGATAATTATATTCTGCCTCTGGGTTGACCTGCATGTCATAGCTAAACCATCCTGTTGGCTGTGCATCTCTGTAGCGCCGTCCATTATAATTTCCGACACTTGATTTGTCATAGTGGAGATTCTTTGCAAACTCAGAGTTATTTTCATCAAAATTAGAAAGCGTATCAATCGCCATCTCTTCCTCGCGAAGCTTCTCTTTCCTTGAGAGAATACGCTCCTGGCTTGCCTGCGAACCAGCTTCTTCAAAAATCATATACAGGCCATACCGCTCTTTGTAACGCATAAAATGCGGGGTATAAATTAACTCTGGGGAATCCGTATTTTTCAATTGGAACTGCACCATACCCTCTTCGCTGTCTTCAATCCGCACAAGGTTTTTTGTCACCTGTTCCATCCATTCTTCCACTGTCATATTCTGGACTGTGACCACAGACTTACAGGTAGTATCCTTTGTTCCAACACGCACTAAAATTCCATTTGGATTGGAGGCATCCATATTGTTTGTTCCAAGTGCTGTGCTAAGAACTACTGGTCCATAGCGAAATGCCACAAATCCCTTGTTATCCTGGGCTGCATAAGCCTTTACTTCCATAGGGAAAGTAAGTTTCAGTGTATCTTTTGCTTTTACGTTTGATACTAATGCATAGCCATTCTCTTCTGTAATAGCCTGTTTCGTACCATTCAACAGAATTGTAGGTTCTCCCACAATCCAGTCTGGTATGCGGAATCGCAGATTGGTTCCAGCAGTTACGCTTGTTCCATCTATAGCTTCAACGGATATTGTTACCTCGTCCTCATTGGGAATATTTGCTTTCTGCGTTAATTTTAAATTCTGCTTTGTAAATTCAAAAGTGTTGCTGAAATACAGGTTTACATATACATCTGATTTTTCTGTAAAATAAATGGTGTCTCCAAGCTTTGAGAAATTCTCCATTCCAGTCCCTGTACAACACCAAAACTCATCAAATGGCCTGTTAAATACCTTATTATAACCAGGTGCCATGGGCTGGAAGTACATTGTTGTTCCTGTCTCTGGATTTTGTGAGGAAAGGATTGCATTGATATATGTATTTTCATAATAGTCCATATACTTTTTATCCTTCGTCAGCTTATACAGCTCCCTGGACAATTTCAACATATTATAAGTATTGCATGTCTCACAAGTGGAAGAACCATCATAATCACTCTTTGTTGCATCAAAGTACAGTTTATCTGCATCATGGAAATGCTCTGACTGACTGTTTCCCCCTGTGATATAGGTATGATGATTGATTACAATATCCCAAAAGTTCTCTGCCGCTGTCTTATATTTTTCCAGTTCCTTTTTTTCTGCCTCTGTCAACACTCCAAGATATTCCTCATTTTCTGTAAATACCGTATAGCGTTTTAGGGCGCCAATCAGCTTTGGTATTGTGGTATTGGCATGTTTTCCGCTTAATACATCTTTTTTCGCTGCAAGCTCATCAAACAAGGCTATTTCATCAAAATACTGTGCTGCAGTTTTAAAATGTTCATTTCCAGTTATATCATAAATCTCATAAAGGGATTCATTCATACCACCATATTCCACCTCTAACATTTTCTTATTGTCTGACAGTTTCAGGCAGCGGCGGTACACATATTCACTAAAACCTTCTGCGATTCCAAGCGCTTCCCCTGCAATTTTCTTATCATCTACAAAAGTATAGATGTCAAGCAGTCCGGCAAGTACTTTATGGAGATTATACCAGGGCACAATCACATTTTCATCACTGCTTCCGCTTCCATCGGTCTTATTTAAAATACTTTCCCGAAATGTAGACACATACCCAGCGCTTGCAGGATTTTTTTCTGCGTAGGCGTCCTGGCAGACTTTCAACCCTTCCACTGCATCCTTAATTTCAGACAGCAATGCCGCCTCTGTATCTGCATCTTTTGCACCCTTATATGCTTGGGAAAGGGCAGACATGTAATGTCCAAAGGTATGCCCGCGGAAATTTGTCCCATTGCTTCTCTCCCACCCCTGATATCCTTCTTTGGTAGGCGGGTTCAAACCAGATACCCGATAAAATTCATACAGGAATTTTTGAGAACTCAAACTCAACAAATAATTATTTTCCTTTTGTGCTGCATTGACCAGGTAATCATCTGACAATGTTACATTCTCAATCCCACAATCTGCAATTGCATCTGGATTTTTCTGCGCCTTTGGTTTTACAGTAACTGTAAATGTTTTCTTTACCTCTGCCCCATTTGCAAAGGTAACGATTGCTGTCAAAGTGACTGTTTTTGCTTCTCCAGATTCTGGACGTGTTACCATTCCGTCCAGGGAAATTGTATCAGGGTCAGAGGTTTCCCACGTAATCACAGAACCAGATTCTCCCTTTTGCGGCAATGTTATTTTTCCAGTCGCAGTAGCTGGAAGTTCCAACGCATCTGCATCCCTTTGCGCCACTGCTTTTTTATCAAATTTCAATCCGCTCTCTTCATAAACTGTAATCGCCTCTTCCAAACCAAGCACCTTATCATAAATACGATATTCATCCAAGGCTGCGCTCAAACAGGCTTTGTGATTATACTTTGGTCCATTGCTTCCAATTACCTTTTCACCTTCAAATGCCTCAACCACTCCATTTGCCGTCTCAGTAATTTCATATTTTACCGTTGTTTTCTGCGGAATGCCATTTTTATAAATTGCTCCTTCCTTTGTCTCACTGTCGTATGATACCACGATATGGGTCCATTCTCCTTGGGGGAAAAATTCGCTCCTTGCCCCCTCCACTACAATCTGATACGGCTGGTCATTATCACCTTTTGTGGCTGCCCCTACTGACAGTGCAAGGGGAGTATTATCATTAAAAGAGGACAAGTACCAGCCATCGCTATTAAATACCCCCTTGCTCCATGCAATAACCTGTTCATCCTTCCCCATATCCTGCTCTGGTTTCAGCCAGAAAGACAGGGTCAGTTTACTGGGTGAAAACATTTCACTGGTTCCAAGGCTTAACCAATTATTTCCATCCAGGGAAATTGCTTTATCCTTAATGCCTGCCACATACGTTTCCTGTTTATCTGCTGTTATTTCATTTCCATAGACAGAAGAATCCAAAAGGTTATCTTCAAATTTTAAATCTAACAGCAGGGAAGGATTCTCGCCTTCTGTCAGTGCTTTTACTTTTACTGTAAACTCTTTTGTTGCCTCAGTTCCTGCAAAACTCGTAGCTGCGGTAAAAGTTACTTCCGCATCCTGGGAGCCTGCCTGTGGGCGTTTTTTCACTTTGCCATCATTTGTGATAATCTCTGGCTGGGAAGAAGTCCATGTAATTGCAGAACCATATTCTCCCGTCTTTGGAAGTCTGATGTTCTTGACAACTGGCGTTTGTTGAATCGAAAGCGCATCCAAAATACTTTGCGCCACTGCTTTTCTATCCAATTTTGTACCGCCTTCTTCATATGCTGAAATCACTTCCTCCAATTCAAATACTTGGTCGTAGAGTCGATATTCATCCAACGATGCGTTGAGGCATGCTGTATTATGATAAGCCGGACCATTACTTCCAATTACCTTTTCTCCGGAATAGGCGCCAATCACGCCATTTGCTGTCTCAGTAATGTTATATTTCACTTTTGTCTTCTGTGGAAGCCCATTTCGATAAATTACCCCTTCCTTCGTCTCGCTGTCATAGGTTACAACAATATGGGTCCACTCTCCCTGAGGAAAAAACTCACTTCTCGTTCCTTCTACCACAATTTGATATGGCTGGTCGTTACTATCCCTTGTGGCTGCTCCTACAGATAGGGCAATGGGCGTGTCGGCATTAAAAGAAGACAGATACCAACCATCACTGTTAAATACCCCTTTGCTCCAAGCGATAATCTGTTCACCCTTCCCCATATCCTGATTTGGTTTCAGCCAGAAAGAAAGGGTCAATTTACTGGGTGAAAACATTCCACTGGTTCCAAGCTCCAGCCAACTGCTCCCGTCTAAGACAATTGCCTGGTCTTTTTTTCCTGTTTCATAAGATTCCTGTTTATTTGCCGTAATTTCATTTCCATAAATAGAGGAATCTATTAAGTTTCCTTCAAATTTCAAATCCAATAATAAAGAAGGATCTTCCCCTTCTTGAATAGCTTTTACAAGTACCAGATAATTTTTTGTTACCGTCTCTCCCCCAACAAAACTTACACTTGCTGTTAATGTCACAGTTTGGTCAGGCTCATTCAATCCAGGACGATTCACAATGCCCTCACCAGAAAGTATCTCTGGTTTATCTGAACTCCATGTTATCACAGAACCTTGTACCCCTTTCGTGGGAAGCTGCATATTTTTTGCAGCGGTATCTGCAATGCGAATCTCATCTAAATCACTTTGTGCCAAAGCCCTTTTTTCCTCTGCAGAGAATTTCTGCCCGCTTTCTTCATACGCTGCAACAATATCTGCCCTGTTAAGCACCTGGTCATAAAGGCGGTATTCGTCCAAACTGGCATTTAAAAAAGAGTTTGGATCGTTATAGATTGGTCCATTGTAACCGATCGCTTTTTGTACGCCCTCACAAGGTCCGATAAGCCCATTTCCATTCCCATTGTTCTCTACCTTCTGCAGCACACCATTCCGATAAATCGCGCCATTTTTCGTTGCACTGTCATAAGTCAATGCAATATGTGTCCATTTTCCCTCTGGGAAAAATTCACTCCTTGTTCCCGTAACGCGAATTTGGTACTCTCCTGAACCTACACACAGCAGCAATGGCGTCGTATCATTCAGTGAAGATACATACCAGCCATCATCATTCCAATTATTTTTATTCCAGGTAATAATCTGTTCCCCTGACATCACTGCATTTGGCTTAATCCAGAAGGAAAGTGTCAGTTTACTGGGAGAGAGTATTCCACTGGTTCCTAAATTTAACCAGGTACTCCCATCCAACACAACTGCTCTCTGACCATTTACTCCATCTGTATAGGCTACTCCTTTGCTTGATGCCACCTGAGCCCCATTGGAAGAAGAATCTGTAAGATTATCCTCAAATTTCAAATCCAAAACCGGGGCATTTTCCGATTGTGATTCTTCTTTCTGTGATACTTCTTCTACCGTCTTTGCCTGCACATAAAGCTGCTGGGCCGGTAGTCCCGTTACTGCAATTGCTGCGGCAAGTATTCCTGCCAACACTTTTTTCATTCTCATTAAACACCCTTCTTTCCATTTGTTATATGTCATAGGCAAATTTTTATTGTGTTTTTTACCAAAAACTTAATCCTCCCTCCCTATCATTTTATGGGAAAATCCACAATATAAATTCATCAAAAACCTATTATCAGTATAACATATACAAAAAAAATTTTAATAAGAAAGCGCGGACGCCTCATGGGAGTGCGCATTTTAGTGTTCTATATTAGGAAAGTTTAAAAAACTTTCCTAATATAGAAAAAAGTACATCAAATATTAATTATTTGATGTACTAAAATAAAACTTTCATCTGTGTTCCTGCTCCTGGCTCCGATTCAGCATGAATCTTATGCCCTAGCCGGCTTAAAATTTCCTTTACCAAATACAAACCAATCCCGGAGGCTTTTTTATCACTTCTGCCATTATATCCAGTATATCCTTTATCAAAAATCCGGGGCAGATCTTCTGGCAAAATGCCAATTCCAGTATCTTCCACTACCAGGCATCCGTTTTTCATATAAATTCGAATCACACCTGAATAGGTATACTTTATCGCATTGGACAAAAGCTGCTCTACTACAAACACCATCCATTTCTCATCTGTCACTATTTTTGCATTTACAGGGTTGTATTCCAGGCTTAATTTTTTGCGGATAAACATAGGGGCATATTTACGCACGGCTTGACGGATCACATCATCTAAATCATATTCCTTCAATACAAAATCATTTAAGCTGTCTGTAAGGCGCAGATATTGCAATACCATTTCCACATACTGTTCAATCTTAAACAATTCCACCTGTGTCTGTTTCTTTTGTTCATAATATTGCCCAACGTCTGTTATTTCCTGCTGCAGCAAAAGGCGCATCGCTGCAATCGGCGTCTTAATTTGATGTGTCCATAAGGTAAAATAATCTATTACTTCTTTTTTTTCCTTATTCAGTTCTGCTACTTGGATAATTCGTTCGTGCCTGGAATTCTCCAAAATTTCCTGATATAACCGTTCTTGTTCATCCTCTGGCTTCGGCAGCCTCTCCACTCCGTTTCTCACTGCCTCCAACTGCCAACTCAATTCTTCCGTCTTTTTGTAATATTTCCATCCGTCTATCATAAAGACCGCAATTCCAAGAATCGTACACAAACCCGCTGCATATCCAACTGCCTCCAAGGGAAGTTGATATAAAAAACATACCATAGCAAAGATGAATACAAACATAACATACAGGCACAATCCTAACCGATGGCGCCTGGCATACATTTTAATCCACCACATAACCGATTCCCTTTTTGGTCTTAATCATTTCTTTGACCCCAATCTCTTCTAACTTTTTTCTTAACCTTGCCACATTCACAGTTAGTGTGTTGTCATCAATAAAACTATCAGACTCCCAAAGCTTTTCCATCAGCTTATCCCTTGTGACAATTTTCCCTTTCTGTTCCAATAGTGTCTGTAAAATTCTCATTTCATTTTTTGTCAGTTCCACTTGGGATTCTTCATATGTTACAAGCCCTTTTCCAATATCAAAGATCATTCCTTTATGTTCCAGCAGGTGGCTGTCCCCTGCAAAATCATAAGTGCGCCGCAGCAACGCCTGAATCTTTGCCTGAAGGACATTTAAGTCAAAGGGCTTTGCCACAAAATCATCCCCTCCCATATTCACTGCCATAACAATATTCATATTATCTGAAGCAGATGATACGAATATAATGGGAACCTTAGATATTTTTCTTATCTCATCGCACCAGTGATATCCATTGTAAAATGGAAGGGAAATATCCATCAGGACTAACTGTGGCTGCTGATTAAGAAAACCCTGGAGCACTTCCTGAAAATTTTCCACACAAAATGCTTCATATCCCCAGCTCTCCATATAATGCTGAATAGATTTTGCAATCACAGCATCATCTTCTACAATCATTAACTTATACATGATGTGATTCTCCAAAAAAAGAGATACTGCAGACAGTTTCCGGCATGGGTGGGTAACTTATGTAAAAAACCTTGTACACCAGAATAACTTTATTACAGTATCTCCAAATCTTACTATTCTATTTAAAATTACAGCGCAATACCACCGGCAAATTTATCATTGATCACATAATAAGCCATACGCTCTTCCGGTTTCACATACAAACGTATGGACTTGATGGAAGATTCTCTGTGCCCTTCTGATACATAAGCCTTTTTTGCCTTATCTAAAATCTCTTTTGTGGTAACTTCTAAATCCTGGAACTGCAGGTAAATCTCTTCCACTTTCTCTACTTCTCTCTTCTTTGCTGCTGTAGTCTTTTTTGCTGCTGTTGTCTTTTTTGCCGTCGTTGTCTTCTTTGCAGATTCTTTCTTTGGTTCTGCTGCTTCCTTAACAACAGCCTCCTTTTTTGTTTCCTTCTTCACAACAGCCTCTTTTTCTGCCACCTCTACAACAGTTTCTTCTTCTGCGGCTGCTGGCTTTGCTGAAGTCACTTTTACCGGAGTTACTTTCGTTACTTTCTTTTCCATGTTGATTTCCTCCCTATTCTTTTATTGACAGACTAAAAATTTTTCCATTGCCAATAAAGCTTCTTCCTCATCGCTTCCATCAGCCACTATATTTACAGTCATTCCTTTTGACGGATTAAATGCCATGATTCCCATAATACTTTTTGCATTAATTCTTGCTTCGTTGCTTTCCAAACGAATCTCGCTGTCGAACTGACAAGCTACCTGAACCAACTCTGCAATGGGATTGCTGTACTCTTTAGCTACATTAGATACAATAATTTTCTTCTCGCTCATCTTATCTCTCTTTCCCATGTAATACTATCATACAAGCTGTTTCTCATGTGTCTCGTACCATAACAAATATAACCTAAGTACCAGGCTTTTTCAAGTGGCTTTGTGAAAACTGGTAATTTCCACGAAAGATTTTTTTTTCAATTATAAAAATTATACATTTTTCCATTCCTTTCCATATCATAACCTTGCTTTATTAGACACAATAACCAGTATCTCTCCAAGGAAAACCTGCTTTACCCACCCGAATCACCACAAAATACTTTTTCTATGTATTATTTTTACTTACTGATGCGGCAAACGATTCTTGGGTAATTGAAAATTTTTTTACTATATTATGTATTTCATAGATGATATATCCTAAATTTTGATATATAATAAAAGATAATAGGAAATTGTGAAACTTAATGGTGTTCAAGCCACGCTTCCTAGAGCCTTGGCGCGGATTCAGTCAGTTTTCGCTGACATCTGCTTTCTTGAATCCCTGCGCATCCTTCTCGTTTCACAACGACCTAATTATATTATTGCAGGAAAAGGAGAGTAATATTTATGTTGGAAAAATTTTTCAAACTAAAGGACAACCACACCACAGTGCAGACGGAAGTTGTCGCCGGATTTACCACATTTATGACGATGGCTTATATCCTTGCGGTAAATCCAAACATTTTATCTGCCGCTGGCATGGACGCAAATGCAGTCATGATTGCAACAGCACTTGCTTCCTTTGTGGGTACCCTGCTGATGGCGCTTTTGGCGAATTATCCCTTTGCACTGGCGCCTGGTATGGGCTTAAATGCTTATTTTGCTTATACGGTTGTCATTAAAATGGGATATTCTTGGGAAATTGCTTTATTTGCAGTTTTCGTTGAAGGTATTATTTTTATTGTGTTATCTCTTACCAATGTACGGGAAGCAATCTTCAATGCCATCCCTCTCACATTAAAAGCAGCAGTCAGTGTTGGTATTGGACTGTTTATTGCATTTATCGGCTTACAGGATGCAAAACTGATTATTGCAAATGAATCCACGCTGGTTACTTATCAAACCTTTAAAGGGGAAACCTTCCATTCCATAGGCATAGGCGCCATTTTAGCACTGATTGGCGTATTGATCACTGCTATTTTACTGGTAAAACAGGTGAAAGGGGGCATTCT
Source organism: uncultured Lachnospiraceae bacterium (assembly GCA_951801955.1). Taxonomy (GTDB): domain Bacteria; phylum Bacillota; class Clostridia; order Lachnospirales; family Lachnospiraceae; genus Petralouisia. The sequence continues at coordinate 20,879 of CATOOV010000017.1, read as the reverse complement.
AATTGGTATCCTTGCCACTTGGATCCTGGGTATTATCTGCGAATTTACAGGGATCTATGTGCCCAACGCAGAAATCGGCATGTATTCTGTGATCCCTTCCGGCATCTTAAGCCTTGATTTTTCTGCTTTCACACAAACCTTTGGCGCTGTCTTTACAAAAACAGACTTCAGTTCTGTCAATATTGGAGATTTTATCGTAATTATGTTCTCTTTCTTATTTGTAGATCTCTTTGATACCTTGGGAACCTTAATCGGCGTCTCCTCAAAAGCGGACATGCTGGATGAGAATGGCAAACTTCCCCGCATTAAGCCAGCACTGTTATCAGACGCCATAGCAACTTGTATTGGTGCCATTTTCGGTACTTCTACCACTACCACTTATGTGGAAAGCGCATCTGGCGTAACGGCTGGAGGACGTACTGGGCTTACCTCCCTCACCACAGCCTTCCTGTTCCTTCTGTCAGTGATCTTCTCTCCACTGTTTTTAAGTATCCCAAGCTTTGCCATCGCTCCCGCCTTGATCATTGTAGGGTTTTATATGATGGGTTCTGTTGCAAGAATTGACTTTGATGATATGACGGATGCAATCCCAGCGTTTTTGTGTATCATTGCAATGCCGCTTGCTTACAGTATTTCTGAGGGAATCGCAATTGGAGTAATTTCCTGGACTCTGCTCAATCTCCTGACTGGAAAAGCAAAAGAAAAAAAGATCAGTATTCTGATGTATATCCTAACGGTTTTATTTATCTTAAAATATATCTTCCTATAAAAATCTTTTTCGGGACAAGCTGTTGGAATTTCATACCCAACAGCTTGTCCATTTATTCCGATTTTTCCAAACCATAAATCTCATATGCTGGATAGGTACGGTCAAAATGATAGCCTAGTTTTTGTGCCAAAGCCACAGACCAAGGGTTCTGTGCATCCCAGCTTGGATAAATCCCTCTGTCCATACATTCCAGTATCAGCCTTGCCCCGCACACAGAGGCAAGCCCCTTTCTTCGAAATTCTTGCTTTGTCCCAATTTCTATTTCAATGCCCTCCCGATATACCGTATAGGAAGAGGCGCCAGAGACTAATTCTCCATGCAAAAGCACTGCGGCGCCCAATCCACGCCTTTGATATTCCTCGTAATCTGCAAATTGGGAAGTAAAATCTACTGCCCAGGGCTGTTCCCTGGTCTGACAAAAAATATTTTCATCCATCAATTTTAATTCATATTCCGGGTCAAGCCCCTTTACGATTCCTTGCAGCTTCTCCTTGTCAAAAATCCCGTCTTCCTTCTTGATGGCATATCGGTTTACCCTTTTGCAATGACTGCCAAATGTTTTTTCAATCTCCTGTGCCCAGGATTCCCCTGATTCATCCAAGGGAGGTACCATGATCATAAAATCCCGCGTATGGTTTTTCAGTTCATTTCCCACCAGCCCTTCATTTACTTTTCCCGCAAAATAACAAAAATCGGCAAGAATGATTCTTGCAGACTGGGGGTTTTCGATACTGTCTGCCCATGCCTGACCCATACACCCCTGCAGGCAAGACCAAATCAGGGATTCCTCCCATCCCGCAAACAGTGGCTCTATAACATGAATCGTAGATGGTGTTAATTTGTAAATTCCCATAAGTGAACGCTCCTTTTTTTATTTATCTCATCGGAGAAGACTCCCACTTCTACAAGTGGTAAGTAAAAAATTTATTCCAGTGTGTGTTAGTCCTCCGATTGAGATAAAAGCCTCCGTTTTCCTAAGTGCCCTTTGGACACATTGCCCGCAGGAATAAACAAGCTGCGCTGTTGTCCGTTTTCTTAGACAACACGCAGCCTGCAAAATTATTTCAATGGTACTATTTTGAAATCAAATATTTTTTACTCTTCCTTCTGTCCATAGTAAGCATTTGCGCCGTGTTTGCGGTAGTAATGCTTATCCTGCAGTTCTTGCGGCGCCGGCTGGATGCGGGGATTGATGGTCTCAGCACGGTAAGCCATCTTTGCCACCTCTTCTAATACCACTGCATTATGTACTGCCTCATGTGCATCTTTTCCCCATGCAAAAGGTCCATGGTTTTTACAGAGTACTGCTGGAACAGCCATTACATCCTTGCCCATTTCTTTAAAAGAGTTTACAATCAGATGTCCCGTATTCTCTTCATATGCACCATCAATTTCTTCTTTGGTCAGGCAGCGCACACAGGGAATTTCTCCATACATATAATCTGCATGGGTGGTTCCATAACAGGGAATACTTCTTCCTGCCTGTGCCCAGCTTGTAGCATAGGAAGAATGGGTATGCACCACGCCGCCGATTTCTGGAAATGCTTTGTAAAGCTCCAGATGGGTTGCAGTGTCTGAAGAAGGATTATATCTGCCTTCTACCTTATTTCCCTCCAGATCCATCACTACCATGTCTTCTGGTTTTAATTTTTCATAATCCACACCGCTGGGCTTAATCACAAACAACCCGCTTTCCCGGTCAATAGCGCTGACATTTCCCCAGGTAAACGTTACCAGCCCATAACGTGGTAAATCCATATTTGCTTCATATACTGCTTTCTTTAATTCTTCTAACATCATTTTTCCCTCTCTATTTCAAAGAATCTACGGCTGCACGCTCGATGGCAAGTCCTTCGCTGTAACGTTTGATAAAGGTATCGAATCCTTCTACATCCTTAGCATCAGGAGCTAACGTTACACTTTCCTGACCTGCAAATACCTTTTCATTCAAATATTGGGATAAGGTTTCATCCGCGCCCTTATTTACCATATAGGAAGCAAGAAGTGCAATTCCCCATGCTCCGCCTTCCCCGGCAGTTTCCATAACGGAAACAGGAACGTTTACTGCTGCTGCCATAATCTTCTGTCCAACGCCTTTTGTCTTAAAGAGTCCGCCATGTCCCATCAATTCATCCAGCTTTACATTCTCTTCTTTCAGAAGAATATCCAGCCCCGTCTTCAATGCGCCTAAAGCGGTAAACAGGTGTACACGCATAAAGTTTGCAAGATTAAACTTACTGTTTGGAGTGCGCACAAAGAGAGGACGCCCCTCCTCAAAACCTGTAATATGTTCTCCTGAGAAATAATTGTAGGCAAGAAGACCGCCGCACTCAGCATCACCTTCCATCGCCTTATTGTAGAGAACGGAGAACAGCTTTGTCATATCGACTTCCACACCAAAACTCTCTGCAAATTCTTTGAACAAATTGACCCATGCATTCAAATCAGAGGTACAGTTGTTGCAGTGTACCATAGCAACTGCACTTCCATCGGGAGTTGTTACCATATCAATCTCAGGATGTACCTTTGCCAGTTTTTTCTCAAGCACTGCCATAGCAAATACAGAAGTTCCAGCAGATACATTTCCAGTACGCTGTGCCACACTCTTCGTTGCCACCATTCCAGTACCAGCATCACCTTCCGGCGGGCATACAGGAACGCCTGCTTTCAGATTTCCGCTGACATCCAACAATTTTGCACCTTCTTCAGAAAGTGTACCAGCATTTTCACCAGCATTCAGTACCTTGGGAATAATATCTTCTAATTTCCAGGAAAATCCTTCCCCTGCAACCAGCTCATTAAACTGCCCCATCATCTTCTTATCGTAATCTATGGTGTCACTGTCAATCGGGAACATACCAGATGCTTCACCCACACCCAATACCTGCTGTCCTGTCAATTTCCAATGTACATAACCGGCAAGCGTGGTGAAATAGGTGATAGAACTTACATGCTCTTCTTTATTTAAGATTGCCTGGTATAAATGGGCAATACTCCATCTCTGGGGAATATTAAACTGGAAAACCTCTGTCAGCTTTTTAGAAGCTTCCTCTGTAATGGTATTTCTCCAGGTACGGAAAGGAACTAATAGTTCGTTGTCCTTATCAAATGCCATATAGCCATGCATCATAGCACTAAATCCAAGGGCGCCAACGGTTGTCAGCGTCACACCATATTGATTCTTAACATCCTCTGCCATCTTGGTATAACAATCCTGCAGCCCATTCCAGATAGCGTCTAAACTGTAAGTCCAGATATGGTCTACATACTGGTTTTCCCAGTCATGGGCGCCAGAAGCGATCGGCGTATTATCACTTCCTACCAAAACTGCTTTGATCCTGGTGGAACCAAATTCAATACCAAGCGCTGTTTTTCCGTTCTGAATGTCTTCGATAATAAGATTCTTTTCCATTTGAAAAATCCCTCCATATTCCAATTCAGGTAACTGAAAAACAAAAACCCCTATCATTCTGTCTTCAGTTACCTGTACTTTTGTTTCTCCAACTGTGATATTAATTATTTTCCCGCAAACGCTTTTACCTTCTCATAAATTCCCTGGCCATCAAGCCCATATTTCTCCAACAGTTTCACTGCTGGACCAGACTCTCCATATACGTCATTTACACCGATCTTGCACACGGGAGCCGGCATTTTCTGGCTTAAACAGTCACAAACTGCGCTTCCCAGCCCGCCAATCACGGAATGCTCCTCTGCGGTTACTACTTTTCCTGTTTTCTTCACAGAGTTCAAGATTATTTCCTCATCCAATGGTTTAATGGTATGAATATTAATCACTTCTGCGCTGATGCCGTCTGCTGCAAGTTTGTCCGCTGCTTCCAAAGCGGCTCCTACGCACAGTCCAGTTGCAACAATCGTTACATCGCTGCCCTCTTTTAACAGAACGCCTTTTCCGACCTCAAATTTATAATCTGCCCCGTCATTGATTACAGGAACTGCAAGCCTTCCAAATCTCAGATATACTGGACCATCCATCTCATATGCTGCTTTCACTGCTGCTTTTGCTTCCACATCATCGGAAGGATTGATTACTGTCATACCTGGAATGGTCCGCATCAATGCAATATCTTCGTTACATTGATGGGTTGCCCCGTCTTCTCCTACAGAGATGCCTGCATGGGTCGCCCCAATTTTAACATTCAAATGGGGATAGCCTACAGAATTTCTTACCTGCTCAAATGCCCTGCCTGCTGCAAACATAGCAAACGAACTTACAAAAGGAACTTTTCCAGTTGCAGCGATTCCTGCTGCAATTCCCATCATATTGCATTCTGCGATTCCACAGTCAATATGTCTGTCTGGGAATTCTTTCTTAAATACGCCTGTCTTGGTAGCTGCTGCAAGATCCGCATCCAATACTACCAGATTGTCATGCTCTTTTCCCAGCTCTACCAGCGCGTTTCCGTAGCTGTCCCTGGTTGCGATCTTCTTTACTTCTGGCATAATGCTTCACCTGCTTTCCCTAATTCTTCCATTGCGATGGCATATTCTTCATCGTTTGGAGCTTTTCCATGCCATCCAGCCTGATTTTCCATAAAGGAAACACCCTTTCCTTTTACGGTTTTCATGACAATTGCTGTCGGCATTCCTTTTGTTTTTCTTGCCTCTTGAAAAGCAGCGCGAAGCTGGTCATAATCATTTCCATCTTCCACATTGACCACATGGAAATTAAAAGCTTTAAATTTATCATCAATCGGATAAGGAGAGCATACATCCTCTACCTTTCCATCAATCTGAAGACCATTGTTGTCTACAATCACTACCAAATTATCCAGCTTCCGGTGTCCGGCAAACATTGCAGCCTCCCAAACCTGTCCTTCCTGGATTTCACCGTCGCCTAACAGGGTGTATACGCGATAATCGTCATTGCTCAGTTTTGCCGACAATGCCATTCCCACAGCGGCGGAGATTCCTTGTCCCAGGGAACCGCTTGACATATCGATTCCCGGCGTATGCTGAATACAGGGATGCCCCTGTAAATGGGAACCGATCTGGCGAAGGGTCTTTAAATCGTCTACTGGGAAATATCCCCGATTGGCAAGCGTGGAATATAATCCTGGCGCCGTATGCCCTTTAGAAAGCACAAAGCGGTCACGGTCTGCCTTCTTGGGATCTTTGGGGTCAATGTTCATTTCTTCAAAATACAAATATGTGAATACATCTGCCGCTGAGAGGGAGCCGCCTGGATGTCCTGCTTTTGCAGCATGGACAGCCGTCACAATTCCTTTGCGGACTTCATTGGCAGTTTTCTGCAGTTCTAAGTTTTCCATGTAAATTCTCCTTATTAAATAAATTCCCGCCAACAGTATTGTAAGGCACATGCCTCACTTCCTGCTGGGGCTGACTGCCTGGTAATTACTCTCCGAATACTGCTTTATAATCTTTCTGGAACTTTTCAATTCCCTGGTCTGTCAGAGGATGCTTGGTCATCTGCTCAATCACGCCATAAGGAACTGTTGCAATATCCGCTCCAGCAAGGGCACAGTCCGTTACATGGATTGGATTGCGGACACTTGCTGCAATGATTTCCGTCTCAATGTCATAATTGCTGAAAATGGTAACAATATCTTCAATCAAATCAATCCCAGGCTGGCTCACATCATCCAGACGTCCTAAGAATGGAGATACATAAGTCGCTCCTGCCTTTGCAGCAAGCAATGCCTGGTTTGCAGAAAAGATTAATGTTACATTTGTCTTAATACCTTCTTTTGCAAGTACTTTTACTGCCTTTAACCCTTCTACTGTCATAGGGATCTTTACAATCATATTTTTATGGATTGCCGCAATCTCACGCCCTTCCTTGATCATGCCTTCTGCATCCACTGTAGTTGCCTTTACTTCACCGCTGATTGGTCCATCCACGATCGTTGTAATCTCTTTGATTACCTCATTAAAATCTCTGCCTTCTTTTGCAATCAGGGACGGATTTGTGGTAACGCCGCAGATCACTCCCATATCATTTGCTTTGCGGATATCCTCTACATTTGCTGTGTCGATAAAAAATTTCATTTCTGCTTCCTCTCTTTCTTTTCGCCGAAAGCGGAATGATCCCCTTGTGACCTTCCGCTTTGGCAAACAATTTTCAACTCTTTTCTTATTTTCCGAATACAACGTTTCCTAACATCAAATCTTTCTTGAAGTCGCGGATTGTTGTGTTGTTGTCAATAAATACAGCTTCGATTCCCATAGCTGCTGCCCAGTCGCCCATCTGCTCTGCAGTCACATCATAGGAGAATGCTGTGTGGTGTGCGCCTCCTGCAAGGATCCATGCTTCACAGCCAGTTGCAAAATCAGGCTGCGGTGTCCAGAATGCAGTTGCTACTGGGAGCTTCGGCATTGGTTTTTCTACTTTCTTGCAATCTACCGTATTGATCAACAGACGGAAACGGTCTCCCAAGTCGATCAGGGAAGTTGCAATACCAGTTCCTTCTTTGGAAGTAAATACCAAACGTGCAGGATCTTCTCTGTCACCCATGGAGAGCGGCTGGCACTTAATGCTGATCGGTCCTTCAGAAATACTTGGGCAGATTTCCAGCATGTGGGCCTGCAGGATCCCTTCCTTGCCAGGTACTAAATTGTATGTATAATCCTCTAACATGGAGGTTCCCTTTGCATCCTTCATGCCTGCGGACATCAATTTCATAATACGGACCATTGCTGCAACTTTCCAGTCACCTTCTGCTCCAAAGCCATAGCCTTTTTCCATCAAACGCTGGATTGCAAGTCCTGGAAGCTGCTTTAATGCTCCAAGGTCACCAAAATGTGTAACAATTGCCTGATAATTCTTTTCCTCTAAGAAACGCTCAAATCCAAGTTCGATCTGTGCTTGGACGGCAACGTGTCTCTTAAATTCTTCTGGGTCCCTGCCCTCTAATAAAATTTCATATTTATCATAATATTCATCTACCAGTGCGTTGGTATCAGACTCTGAAACTGCTCCTACAGCTTCTGCAATCTCATTCACTGGATAAGCGTCTACTTCCCAGCCAAATTTCAACTGTGCTTCCACCTTATCGCCCTCGGTAACTGCTACGTTTCTCATATTGTCAGCTACACGCATCACACGGACATGGCTGCTCTCAACAATACCGATTGCTGTGCGCATCCAAGAAGCGATCTTTTCCTGAACAGCCTGGCTGGTCCAGTGTCCAACAACAACTTTACGCTCAATACCCATACGTGTTACCATATGTCCCCATTCACGGTCGCCGTGTGCAGACTGATTCTCATTCATGAAATCCATATCAATGGTATCATAGGGAATCTCTTCGTTAAACTGTGTATGTAAGTGAAGCAGCGGTTTTCTGTACTCCTGTAATCCCAAAATCCAGGATTTTGCAGGAGAGAAGGTGTGACACCATACGATCACGCCTGCGCAGTCTTCATCAATGTTCGCCTCATTGAAGGTCTTTCTGATTACTTCGTTGGTGATCAATGTGGGCTTTAACACTACTTCAAAAGGAAGTACGCCGGACTTGTTTAACTGCTCCACAATGATTCTGGAATGTTCTGCCACGTTTTTCAGACATTCATCCCCATATAAATCCTGTGAACCTGTGCAGAACCAAAACTTGTAATTTCTCTGTAATTTCATGATAACCCTCCTGTAAATTAATTAAATTTTACGATAGCTTTTCAGCTTCAGACTTACGTCTGTCCTTATACTTTAACTTTATTACTTGTATGGTCGTCAATACAAGTTGTTTTTCTTAACAAAAATGATTTCTTTATACCATACCTTTTGCACCCCGAATGGCAAAATGGGATGCCCCAGAGGGTATCATTCCTTGGTTAAGAAAAATAAGAGGCACGCTTTTGTTCTTGCTTTTTGCAGGATTCCCGTACAATCAACTCCGGCTCAATCAGTACTTTGTTCTCCGAAACAGAAGCATTGGGATTCTGAATCAGCTCCAATAATAATTTTGCCGCCATTTCCCCAAGCTTATCCTGGGGATGGGCAATTGTGGTCAATTTAACCCGGCTGTTTTCTGCAATAAAAGAATTGTCATATCCCGTAACAGATACCTGCTCCGGAACATGAATGTGGCACTCTTCCAAAGCTTTGACTACCTCCACGGCAATCTGGTCATTATAGCATACCACCGCATCAAATTCTTTCTTTTGGCGTACCAGTTCCTGAAGTGCCACAAAAGGCTTGATAGCGCGGTCTTCTGTATGAAACCAAATAATGTTATCTGGGTCATATAAAATCCCCTCCTCCTGCAGCGCCTGTACATATCCCCGGTGGCGTTCCCGCCCTTGGGCGTCATCCGCTTTAAACACACCGATAATATGTCTGTGTCCCAAAGAAATCAGATAATTCGTGACAAGGTATCCCCCTTTGCAGTCATCCATACGCACCTGCGGCTTGTTTTTCATCTGTTCATAACATCCCTGGATAAACACATAGGGGATTCCAAACTGTTCCAATCGTTCATATAAGGAAATATGTTTGCAGAAAATCTCACTTTTACTGGGTTCAATAATCAATCCCTCAATATCCTTCTGCAACAATTCTTCCAAACACTTTGCCTCTGCTTTTCTGGAATTACGGGTATTTTTTAAGATAATGCTGTAGCCCTTTTCTGTCAAGACACTGTCAATCCCCTGTACCACTTTAGGAAAAATATAGTCCGACAGATAGGTAGTCACCACTGCGATGTTTCGGGAAGTCTTGGTATGGCGCACAAGCTCAGAACAGAAGGTACCTTTTCCATGCTCTGCATAAATATAACCTTCATTCGCCAGAATCGACAGCGCTTTGCGCACAGTATGGCGGCTGATTTGATAACGCTCCGACAGCTCGTTTTCAGAGGGAAGCCTCTCCCCTGCCTGAATACCGCCGTCAAGTATCATGCGCTTTAAATCTTCCGCCAGCGTAAAATACTTTAATTTCTGACCATCACCCTTTGCCATGTTCCACGTGTCCTTTCCGTATTGACGCTGTTGCTATCTTTCTCTATTTTACAACTTGTATGGATGTAAAGACAAGCAATTTTTTGCAACAAAAAAAACATATACAAAACCCACAAAAATTTCCAAATAATTACGCTTATTAGGACATATTTTTGTGGGTTTTATATAATAAAATTTCCCTGTAAGAAGGCTAGCAGGGTATGAAACTTGTTTTGTGCCACAATACGGCAAAATATTTTTCTTTTCTCTACTTCCGTCAACGCCGAATAAGAGCCGCCAACACTTAAGAAAATTGCCTGTAAAAGTCAAGGGGTTGTCTGCACTCCGTTTTGGTCCATGCTTGACATGCGCCATTGGCGCATAGCACCGTCAAATATCCATGGAAACATGGCGATTTTCCTAAGTGCCCCTTGGGTACAATGCTCGCGGGAAGAAACGATATTACAATTTCCGCACCAAAAGATCACTTTTTTCCAAAAACTCTTCTACCGTCTGGAAACCAAGCCGCGTGAGAAGCTCCAAGACAAAGGGATTTTCCAGGGGGGTTTTATACTCGGCACGGTCACTATAATGGTCCACATTTTTCTTTCCTTCCTCCATGCCAATCATCCGTTTAGGACCTCCCACACAACCGCCGTTGCAGCCCATTCCCTCAAAAAAATTAGCTTTAGTCTTGCCGCTTTTCAGGCGTTCTATCATAGCGCGGCATGCCGGCACGCCGTCTGCCTGCTCTGCTTTCACCTCAATTTTCCGATTGGGGTTTAATTGTTTTACCGTAAGGCATACTGCCTCGCTGACTCCGCCAGTCCGGGCATAGAGCCTTCCAGCACGTGAGGAATGTTCTTTCTCATCTTCCCCAAGCTCCTCTGGATAAATCTGCGCCACCTCAAACATGTCCTGTACTTCCTGAAATGTCAGTACATAATCCACCGCATCCGAAATGTCCTTTTCTCTCGCCTCCGCTTTTTTTGCCATGCAAGGACCAATAAACACGGTTATGGCATCTGGATGCAATTGTTTTACCACACGGCCTGCCGCAACCATTGGGGACACTGCGCCTGGCACATGGGGAATCAGTTCATGGTATATTTTTCGGATCATGCCTATCCAAACCGGGCAACAGCAGCTTGTAAGCTGATAATCCTGTTCTTTGTGGATATTGGCATCAAATTCCAGTGCCTCCTTTAAGGTGAGGATATCTGCAAAGACAGCTACCTCCACCATACCTTGGAACCCCATTGCCTTAAAAGCAGTACGGAGCTTTCCTGCTGTAACTTCCTCTCCAAACTGTCCCAAAAAGGCTGGCGCAATCAGTGCATAAACTTCCAGCTTTTTCTCCCTAATTGCCTCAAGGACTGGAACGATATCTTTATTTGCTACCAGTTTCTCTAACCGGCAGGCGTCCACACAGGCGCCGCAGCCAATACACTTTTGAGGGTTGATGGTTACTTTTCCGTTTTCATCTCGTTCAAATGCATCAAAAATACAGCTATTTTCACAGGCACGCTCATAAGCACACTGTTCGCATTGTTCTGTAAAAATAACAGGAGCGTACTTTTCTGGATGAAGAAGGCAATCCATATGGTATGGATCAAATTCTTCATCCAATGTGCGCTCCCCACCTGTTTTCTGCCTTAAAATATCCAAATATAACTGATGAAACGTTTTCATGATAGGAACCTCATTTCTGTTTTTGGTTTAGTATTCCCAAAACAGGACGAACCATTCCCGAAACGCTATTTATCTTCTTGCATGTTTATTTCGATACATCTCCTCCTCGGCTCTCTTTATGGTATCTGCCACGGATTCATTCCCCCGCCGAAAAGCGCCGCCAACTGCCAAACGGCATATAAAATCCTTAGACGCGTCTAATAGCGTATTGTGTTTGTCCGCCCGTAGCCGTCTTACAAGATTTTCTACAAATTCTGCCGTAGTTTCCCGCAAAATCATCACAAACTCATCACCGCCCACCCGGCAGCACTCAACCCCTAGTTGCTCATACTGGTGAATCACATTCGCTGCCCGGAGTATGATCTGGTCTCCTTCGTCATGTCCAAACGTATCATTCATCAACTTCAAATTATCTATATCCAAATAAATGATACCTACTTGCTCTTCCTTATCAATCTTGGATAAAACCTCATGGTAGTACCGCTTATTATAAAATTGGGTCATACTGTCGTGATTGCTGTTCCAGGTTGCATTGATCAGCCGCGCAGAAGAAACCAGGATATCATTTTCCATCTTCCTCATGGATTCACAGAGATGCTCCAATTCATCTTCTGTTTTGATATGGATTTGCTGTAAAGGTGAAACCTTAACATCTTCCTCCACATTTTTTGCATAATTTTCAGCAGCGGCAGCCATGGTGTTGATGGGAATTATAATATTCTTGTACATAAACAAAATTAAAATAATCCCTGACAACAATGTAATGCCCGTGATACTGAATGCCATACCCAGCAAATACTCACGCTGCTGGGTATGTATCGTGTCAGTGGAAATACCCGCCACCACATATGCCACCGGAATATTGTAAAGAGATTTAATGGGAATATAAATATCCGTATGGCTGTTATACACAAGGGACTGCTCCATCGTATAGTTGATCAGGTCATTTTTTACTTCCTCCTGCCTCACATCGTAGGGGCGGAAATCCCCCAAAAAAGCCCCCTCCTGTGTCAAGTCAGTATCAAATACATAGGTACCGCCATCTTCTTGGAAATTCACCACGCTCAACTTCATAATATTTTTATTGGTGTTGCGGTAATCAATCAACTTGTTCCATATCACATAATAATTTGTATCTCGTTTTCCGGTGTTTAAATACTCTTCCACCTGGTCTCCATCCATCACCAGACGGCAGGTATTGATAATAGTTTCTGCCAATTCTGTGGTATAATCGCTGTTTATCGATACATATTTTCCATAATTAAAGACCACACAAAAAATATCAATCATAAGGCAAATCCCAAAAACCGCCAGGATAATCTTATTTTTCAGTGGCCGCTTTACTTTTTGGCCATTCTTTCTCTGCAACATTTTCTCCTCAGATTCCTGTATTGAAACATCAAGTGCCACCAGTCACACTTGATATTTCAAGATTAATAAGTCCTTTCCTTAATATGTTGGGAAGCATTTTTATAATCATATACATTTTCCTCAATATAAAAACACTTTCCCTTGATCTGCTTTCCGTCCTCCAGATCTTGAATGATATTTTCCACACTGGATGCCAAAAGAGGATTGCACTCAATGGAGGCATGAAGTTCCCCAGAAACCATTTTTGAAAACGCGTCTCCCAAGGCGTCAAAAGAAATGGTGATAATATCCCCCTCTGGTCCAAAAGAAATTTCCTTGCGCTCCATAGCCTTCATGGCACCAAACATCATGTTGTCATTCTCTGCAATAACAACGTCAATCTCAGATGGATATACCTTTGTTAAAATCTGCTCCATTACAGTCTGTGCCTCCCCTTGTGTAAAGTTCGCACATTCGCTGGCAATGATATTCCAGTTGCTGTGGTTTTTGATTCCATCTCTCAGCCCACTTGTCCTTCCCGTTGTCGCCGTGGCGCCTTTGTTACCCTCCAACAATACAATATTTAAGTCTTCCTTCTGGCGCCCTTCCTCTATCAAGTACGTTTCCAGCCAATCAACCGCTTTGCGCCCTTCCTCATAAAAATCTGAACCTGTCCAGGCAACATATTTCTCTTTATCTACAGCGATCTGCCGATCCGCTACAATCACAGGAATCCCCTCCTCATTTGCCTGATTTACCGCCTCTTCCCATCCAGTTTCTACAATTGGCTGGAGGATAATATAGTCTACTTTCTGTTGGATCAAGTCCTGCATTGCTTTAACCTGGCGCTCTGGACTGGAATTACCGTCTATGTAAATTAAATCATAACCTCGTTCCTTGATAAAGGTATTCAGATAATCATTGGTATTTGCATCCCGCCATCCAGATTCTTTCCCTGTTTGAATCAGCCCAATATGAAGAAGTTCATCTTCAACCCCCGCTGCCTGCCTTCGAACAATCTCTGGTGTCTCTTCCTCCGTCTTCACAGCACAGCCAGTGATTCCAAAAAATAAAATTGCCAGACAAAAATTTATTAATAATATCTTTTTCATTGATCTTCCTTTAGCTCATGCACAAAAAAAGAACATTTTTCCTTTTTTCATGCTGGTTTGTTTTAAAGCATTTATTAACCTATAAATTTACTCTTGAATAAGTATAAAAAATCAAAGTGTTTTTGTCAATAATTCCCATAGGGTGATGACAAAAAATCCAAATTAGAGAAATTTAAAGATTCAGTACAAGCAGACTTAGATAAACAGACAAAAAATAACCATAAACCCTTGATTTTACAAAATCATTGAATTTATGGCTATTAATCAAAACAGCGATAGACGGGGCTCGAACCCGCGGTCTCGACCTTGGCAAGGTCGCGCGTTACCAACTACGCCACTATCGCATAAGAGCGGGTGATGGGAATCGAACCCACGTATCCAGCTTGGAAGGCTGGTGTTCTACCATTGAACTACACCCGCACAATAACACCTTGCAGTGTAATGCCCAGTTCCGGAATCGAACCAGAGACACGAGGATTTTCAGTCCTCTGCTCTACCAACTGAGCTAACTGGGCTTGCTGTGTTTCAGCAACGATATTATTCTACACGTTTCAGAAAGATTTGTCAATACTTTTTTAAATATTTTTTAATCATTTAAAAAAAGGGCTGTCACTCCAATAAGGAAACATATAATTCGAGAATACTGGCAGCATTCTTACTACGAAGCGCACGCCATACCTCATATGACAGGTTTCTTTTGTGCATTTCTGCCTCTTCACTCCGTTATGGTCGGTGTTAAACGGATGTCCACCAAACATCCAGTACCCGCTTTAAGCATATCGGATGAGGGATGGGATTCTGCCACGGATACAAACAAGTTACTCACCGCCTACAGAGGCGGGAAACATCCCTCATCTGATATAACAATATGGTTCACTGCATATACAAGCAGACGTTTTCTGCCATCTGGAATACTGTCTCCTTCATGGGACAGCTCCCTGAAAGACTTATCAAAAATTAATTTTTATTGTTTAACATCCATCTGGATTGCTTGAAGGCTGCTTCCAGACATCGTCCCATGATCGCTATATAAGCCCTTTCTCATAACAGATCGTGCAAACTGGTTTCCCTTTCCAGCGGAAATCTCTGGTGCCTTATATTTTACTTTAAACATAAATGTCTGAACAGCTTCCATTCTGTGAGCTTCTTTTTGGAGTTCCGCCCGCTGTTCTTTTTTGATATTTTTTACATCAGTTCCTCTTGCAGCATCCTGTTTGATTTCTGCATCCTGAATCCGAATTTTTTTATCCATCTGTGCAACAGCGTTACTCATTGCCTGGAATTGTTTGATAGAGGAATCTGAAATAATAATTTTATGCAAGCCATTAGGCTGCATTTCCTTGTTTTCCTGATCAATTTCTGTTCTGCTTGATTTCTGACTGCGATCTGATTCTTGTACATTTTCCGACTGCTGTCCCTTTACATCCTCTGCCAACTGATTTCTACGCTGTTGTTTTTTTACAGCTTCATCCGATTCACGTTCCTTTTGTTCTTTCTTGGTCTTTGCAGCTTTATCCTCTTCCTGCTGCTTTTTTTTCTGCTCAGCCTGGTATTGTCTCAATTCTCGTTTTAAATCGCTAATTTCCTGTTGAATTTTTTGCCTTTTATTTGACTTTTCTTCCGCTGTCATTTCTCTGTTAGACAAAAGATCCTGCCGCTGCTTTTGGGCATTCATAATCTTACTTTGAATATCTTTACTGACAGAATCTACCTCTGAACTTGCCTGGGCATTTGCCACCTGCATAGAATTTCCTGTTGAATTTACATTACCAATCTGCATCATATTATTTTGACCCCCTTTCTTTTTCATGGATTGTAAGTGATTTAAAAATATCTTTTAATCCTAACATTAATTTTCTTTTATAATAGTATATGAAAAGAGAAAATACTTGTCAAGTTATACTCACACTATGACAAGAAATTGAATTACCTGCTCGGAACCATACGAATAATTCTTCCTGCAAACTCGTTAAAGTTCTGTGTCTGTAAAATAACTCTTCCTGGTCCAGTGAGTTTGGTAAGAAATAACCCCTCACCGCCAAAGAAAATATTTTTTAAACCTTTCACTGTCTCAATCTCATATTTTACAGATTTCTCAAAGGCAACCACATTTCCGGTATCTACTTTGATGACTTCGCCAGGCGCCAAATTCTTTTCTATTTTGTTTCCATCAATTTCCAAAAATACCATGCCGCTTCCAGAAATATCCTGTAGAATAAATCCTTCCCCTCCAAACAATCCGGCAGACAATTTTTTGGTTAATGCAACACTTAAATTTACGCTCTCCTGAGCGCATAAAAATGCGCCCTTCTGGCAAATCATTCCACCTGTAGCTCCAACATCAATGGGAAGTACTTCCCCTGCAACAGTAGATGCAAATGCAATCATAGCGCCTGGTTTCTCCGCCTTATAAGTTGCCATAAATAGAGATTCCCCAGAAAACATTCTACCAATGCTCTTTCCCAAACCACCTCGCATATTTGAATCCATTTCAATCCCTTCACTCATCCATGCCATACCACCAGATTGTGTATACATACTCTCTCCTGCTACATCAAATACAACTTCCACTGCCGGCATTGTGTCGCCTAAAACTTCATATCTCATGATGATTCTCCTCTTCTTAATAATATTTTTATTTTCAGGAATTTGGCAATCGATTGCCATTTCCCCTTGTCACATTCCAGATAAATCTTGCCACCTGTCTATATCACACTCCTATATATGTTAAATCTTGCCATTTCCCCTTGTCACATTCCTATATTAGTTAAGGATCAATTTATACAAATAATTGCGAAACATTTCTGCCTGTTTTATATATACTGTTCCATTTTTTGTGTTGTGAACTGTATCAAGGTAATAGCCTCCTTTGTTTCTTTCGCATATTCCAAATTCTTTTCACTGAGCATACTAGCCTGTTCTGCGCTTGCCGTTACCTGTTGCGTCGTAGCGGATAACTGAGAAATACTTTCCACAATCCGATTATTGGCATCAGATAAATGACTGATTCTCTGATCAATTTCCTGAATATCTGAAATTAATTCTTCCATATTTTGATCAAGCTTATCAAAACTGTCTGCTGCTGTATGTATCATTCTATTTTGATTTGCAGTGGCACCTAGGGAACTTTCCACAGAATGTACTACCTGATTTGCATTTTCATTTAACTGGGCAATGATTCTGGTAATATTCTCCGTAGAACTCTTTGTCTGCTCCGCTAACTGCCGAATTTGGTCTGCGACCACGGCAAATCCTCGTCCTGCTTCTCCTGCCCTTGCGCTCTCAATGGAAGCATTTAAGGCAAGCAGATTTGTCTGGCTGGAAATATCCAGAATCATATCGGCAATTTCTTCTACCTCCCTGGTCCTATCCTGCAGCCTGCCCATAGACTCTGTTACATGCTCGTTGGTTTCTGTAATCTGTGCAGACTGCTTTTTTAACTCTTCCATAATATTTATATTTTCCTGAATACTTATATTGGAATCTTTCGCAATATCAACCATCTGTTTGGAATGCTGCAATGTCTCATCAATGGATTCCTGAATATTACTTGTCATACTGCTCTGTTGTGAAATATTTTCTGCAGTCATCCCGGTAGCTGATGAGATTTCCTGCATACTTTGTGATACAATCTGGGTACATTCTAACAAACTGTCTACCATTCCTGTACTTTTATCAGATTCCTGTTTTACAGTCTGAGACACCGAAACGATTCCATGCATTATTTCCCGCTGCTTTGTACTTTGCTCTATTACAGTTCCCAAAGCATGGTCACTGAATTCTTTTGAAATCCGTCCGGCACGAAACAGCACATAAAACACGCCCAATACAACATACGCCATACAGATTGAATCTGCTTCCAATACAATCATATGCTTCATGCCCTGCACCACTAATTCTACAACATACAAAACCACATAAGCAATACCTGTTCTTTTATAATTTTTTGCATCATAATATGGAATTTGCACAGCAAGGACTCCCAACAATGTAACATCAATAAACTGCGCATCCGTCTGCAATGCCATCATTAAGAACAAAAAGCCGAACTCTACACTAATTGCAGTTTTAAGCTTTGTACTTGACCGGTTATGAAAGAACACTACCGTATTCACAATCAAAGAAACACATATAATCACAGTATTTCCAATTGCCGTGGCAAAAGACATATTACCTGCACTTATTTTCATCCAAAGATACGCTAAATAGGCACAAAATACGCCCAATGCTGCCAAATGGAGCAGCCGATTCATTGTATGGTATCTCTCAGATTTATCATTATAACGGTATTTCTTTTCTGAATCCATAACTTTCCTCCTCTGCTTTCCCTTTCAAGTCCCTTTCTATTATAGTATAAAATTCCCAATTCTTCCACTAAAAATTTTAGTTTTTTGTTGATTTTTTTAAATTTGAACCTGATATGAGATCTTGCCCGTTTTTTACCTGCATCTATCTTTCCAAATTTCTCACATCACAAATAAAGTGTGTCCCAGACGGTAGGTTCTGCCCCCACTGATAGAATTTTATTGCTTGGCACCTGCTGAGATGGGAGCCTGCTCCCATTTGATACCTTTTGAAACTACCAAATGGTCATAACGTGATGCCCTTTGGGTATACATTTTAAAAAAATTCCATAGTAGAGTTATTGACCCTTTTCTAGAAAGATGATAATATGAAAGTATGTTACAAATTTAACAATCTATTATTATTTAATTATTAGGGAGGTTTTAACATGGATTACACGCAGGAATACCAGCAGAAACTTGTTACCGCTGAGGAAGCCGTAAAAATTATCAATCCTGGAGATTGGGTAGATTATGGATGGTGCAATGGTACCCCAGATGTGTTAGACAAAGCGTTGGCAAAACGAACAGATGAATTAAAAGATGTTAATTTACGGGGAGGCATCCTCTTAAAACCATTGGCAATTTTTGAACGAGAAGATGCCGGCGAACATTTCACTTGGAACTCCTGGCATATGTCTGGTCTGGAACGCAAACTTATCAATCGGGGATGTGCTTACTATGCGCCAATCCGTTATTCTGAATTACCACGTTACTATCGTGAATCTTCCACTCGAAATGATGTAGCAATGTTTCAAGTAGCACCTATGGACAAACATGGCTATTTCAATTTCGGTCCCAATGCTTCCCATTTAGCAGCCGTCTGCGAAACTTCTTGCAAAATCATTGTAGAAGTAAATGAAAATATGCCACGGTGTTTAGGTGGTTTTGAAAATGGTGTACATATTTCCCAGGTTGATTTCATTGTAGAAGGGGAAAATCCCCCCATTGGCGAACTTGGAGCCGGCGCTGCTGCCACGGACGTTGATAAAGCTGTAGCAAAATTGATCGTGGAAGAAATCCCCAATGGCGCCTGCTTACAGCTTGGCATTGGCGGAATGCCTAACGCAGTGGGCTCCCTTATTGCCGAATCTGACCTGAAAGATTTGGGAGTCCATACTGAAATGTATGTGGATGCTTTTGTCGATATTGCAAAAGCTGGTAAAATCAATGGTTCCAAAAAGAACATAGACCGTTTCCGTCAAGCTTATGCTTTCGGCGCCGGAACAAAAAAAATGTACGATTACCTGGACGACAATCCAGAGCTGTTGAGTGCCCCCGTAAATTATACCAATGACATTCGTTCCATTTCTGCACTGGATAATTTCATGTCTATCAATAATGCCGTAGATATTGACTTATTTGGACAGGTAAGTTCTGAATCCTCTGGAATTAAACATATCAGCGGCGCCGGCGGACAGTTAGACTTTGTATTAGGCGCTTATCTTTCTAACGGTGGTAAAAGTTTTATTTGCTGCTCTTCCACTTTTAAAACAAAAGATGGAGAATTAAAATCTCGTATCCTTCCTACTCTGCATCCAGGATCCATTGTAACAGATACACGTGCCAACATTCACTATCTTGTAACAGAATACGGGAAAGTAAACCTCAAAGGCTTATCTGCTTGGCAGAAATGTGAAGCCATTATTTCTGTGGCACACCCTGATTTCCGGGATGATCTGATTAAAGAAGCAGAAAATATGCATATTTGGAGACGAAGCAACAAATAACATCCTGCGTTAAATCATAAACGCTCCGCAGGGATGCGCATAGATTTGATCATATAGCTTCACTCAAGTAGAGCAAAGAAGCAGGGGTGCGGATTTGTTTTGTCAGCAAAGCTGATCCGCACCCCGCAGCAAAAACGCCTTCTACGTTTTTAAATCTATAGAAAACACTTTATCATACAAAAGCGCAAAAGTGTCCTCCTTTAGAAAATAAAATTCTACAAGAAAAAACACGTAAATTCTATAAATATCATAGAACCTACGTGTTTTTTCTTGTAAAATTTTACAAGTCAAACATCTATAAAAACATAGCTATTTTCCTAATTGCCCTTTGGGTACATTGTTTACGGAAATAAAAATGGGACCTACAGGGCTCGAACCTGTGACCCTCTGCTTGTAAGGCAGATGCTCTCCCAGCTGAGCTAAGATCCCACATTTAACGACCCAGAAGGGACTCGAACCCTCGACCTCCGCCGTGACAGGGCGGCGCTCTAACCAACTGAGCCACTAGGCCTTATTTATCATAGTCAATAGAGTGGACCTTCGGGGACTCGAACCCAGGACCGACCGGTTATGAGCCGGTTGCTCTAACCAACTGAGCTAAAGGTCCAAGTTGATTTTATCAACACAAGCCGATGATCGGACTCGAACCGATAACCTGCTGATTACAAATCAGCTGCTCTGCCAATTGAGCCACATCGGCATATTATTAACTATGTCAATGACTCCTACGGGAATCGAACCCGTGTTACCGCCGTGAAAGGGCGATGTCTTAACCGCTTGACCAAGGAGCCTGATATGTCAGCACCTTAGTTCTTCTCAAACTCAGAAGCTAACGATTTAAAAAAACTCCCCGAGTTGGGCTCGAACCAACAACCCCGCGGTTAACAGCCGCGTGCTCTACCATTGAGCTATCGAGGACTATTCTATTTTTTATTATGCCCTGAAAAATCCACACAGCAAACACCACAAC
>CATOOV010000016.1 GCA_951801955.1 uncultured Lachnospiraceae bacterium | reverse complement strand
AAGGTTATTCCATTGTTCAGTTATCAAGGTTGTCCATTGTCGACTCATGCGACAGCATTTATATTTTATCACAACTATCTGCGTTTGTCAACAACTTTTTTATTTTTTGTTGTTTCAAGTCATTTTCGCTTGTCACAACCAGCTTGAATATCTTACCATAATTTTTTGTATCTGTCAACACTTTTTTATTATTTTTTGTGTTAGATAAGATTCCAAGGAACGGAGAAGGAGGGATTTGAACCCTCGCGCCGCTATTAACGACCTGCACCCTTTCCAGGGGTGTCCCTTCGGCCAGCTTGGGTACTTCTCCATATGGCTGAATAGTTACTCACTATTAACCTGCTTGCTGCTGATATGATACTCAAGAGCACCCCATTATACCATTCGGCGTGTCACAAGGTATACTCTTGGAAACGGAGAAGGTGGGATTCGAACCCACGGTCCCTTTCGGAATCACTGGTTTTCAAGACCAGCTCCTTAAACCACTCGGACACCTCTCCAGTTTGCCCCGCTTTCAACAGCGCATGTATGATTTTAGCAAAGCTTTTTCAATTTGTCAATAGGTTTTTTAAATTTTTTTGTTTTTTTTAATATGCTGCTTGTAGAAATATGTTTGCAACTTCCAAATCTTCTGGGGTGGTAATCTTGATATTTCTGTAAGACCCCTCTACCAGCCTGACCTGTCTGTGAAACATAGTTTCCAATACCATTGCGTCATCTGTCACAAAGATCTTTTCCCCTGCTGCCTCCCGCTCTAATAACTTTTGATACGCCTCTTGAATTAATAGAAAATCAAATACTTGTGGTGTTTGAACTTGCCAGACTTGGCTTCTTTTTGGGCTTTGCTGTGCAAATAACTCTTCATTCACAATTTTAATCGTATCTTTTACTGGCATTCCAACTACACAGGCTTGATCTTGCTCCACTGCTTCCATACAGCGCCCAATCATCTCAAGATCCACAAAAGGGCGTGCGCCATCATGTATCATTACATAATCTGGCATTTCCTTCCTTGTACTCAATTCTGAAAGACCACAAAAAACGGAGTGATAACGTTCTTTGCCTCCTGGCACAATTTTTTTCACCTTTGAAAATCCATATTTATCCACAATTTCTTTCTGACAGTATTCCACATCTTCTTGACCTGTAACCAGAACAATTTCTTCGACTCTGCTCTGCTCAAATATGTGTAAAGCGTAGGAAAGCACTGGTTTTCCTTCCAACATCAAATATTGTTTTGGTACACTGGCATTCATACGCTTGCCTCTGCCTGCAGATAGTACTATCGCAGCATATCGCTTCTTATCCATTTTAACGTTCTCCTAATTTCAAATTAGGGATAGCATTTAAGTCCCATCCATCTTGTTTTCCAGAGAGATATTCATAGTATGCCGCCGTACCAATCATAGCGGCATTATCCGTACAAAAAATTGGCGATGGGTAATAAAACTGCACCCCTTTTTTCTCACAAGCTTCTTGCATTCCTATGCGCAATGTGCCATTGGACGCAACTCCACCTGCAATGGCAAATTTTTGAATCTGGAACTCCTCCACTGCCAACATTGCATGTTCGATCAAAACGTCTGTCACTGCCTTTTGGAAAGACGCTGCAATATCTGCCTGTACAATGGGAATATTTTTCATATGGCATCCATTGATATAGTTCAATACTGCTGACTTTACGCCGCTGAAACTAAAATCGTAAGGATTTTCAGCTACCTTTGCCCGTGGAAATAAAATGGCGTCTGGATTTCCCTCTTTCGAAATTTTTTCAATCTTTGGACCGCCTGGATACCCTAGACCAATTGCGCGCGCCACTTTGTCAAAAGCTTCCCCTGCCGCGTCATCCCTAGTCCTTCCCAATATTTCATATGTTCCATAATCTGCAACTTTTACCAAATGTGTATGTCCGCCTGATACCACCAGACATAAAAATGGCGGCTGCAAATCTTTATTTTCAATATAATTTGCACTGATATGCCCTTCAATATGATGCACGCCGATCAACGTTTTTTTTGCACCATATGCAATTGCTTTTGCCTCTGAAACACCCACTAAGAGCGCTCCCACCAGACCTGGACCATAGGTTACTGCAACAGCGTCTATTTGGGATAAATCCATATCTGCTTGTCTCAGAGCTTCTTCTATTACCTGATTAATTTTTTCTATATGTTTTCTGGATGCAATTTCAGGCACAACGCCACCATACAGCGTATGCAGAGCAATTTGGGAAGATATAATATTGGATAATACTTCCCTTCCATTCCGAACCACTGCTGCCGCTGTTTCATCGCAAGAACTCTCAATCGCCAGAATTACCACATCCTTATGGCCATTTTCCATTGTCTCCTCCATTTTGCGTTACCCGCTTTCCATATTATAAAGCCAAAGCCCATTTATTTTGCCGCATAAAATCCTAGAATCCGCCATTTGCTGTTGTCATCTTTTCTCAGAATAAAAGTCTGGCTTGCACGTACTGTTTTTTTCCCTTTCATGTAGTAATCCACATCAACATAAGCACATTTTTTTCCTTTCACTGTTTTATACTCAATCTCGTCTGTTCTCTCCAGATTGATATTAGAAATTTTAATTTTTTCCTGTTCAAAATTAGAGATATCTGCCTTTACCGCTTCCAGATATGCCTCTTTGGGATTCTTTTTCTTCAATTCTTCATCCATTAAAATTCTTGCCTGCTCTGTCATTTTCTCCAATTGTTCCTGGGTACAATCCTCATTGTAATAACACTTTAAAATCCGGTTATAAAATTTCACAACCTCTCTTGCAGTGTTCGGATAGGAAATCTCCAAATCTTTTGATATAACCATTTCTGTTTCCGTCATGGTATCTTCCTTTCCATTGTTACGCTGGGTCAGGTAATAATAATAACCTACACATAAACAGGCACAAAACACTACAATAATAACTGATTTCAGACCGTTTTTTTTCATGGAAATCCCTCCCTACTCAAAATCCAGTTCCTCGGTTTTGCCATCCTTTCCAAGCTTTGCATTGGCATAGATTTTACGCACCTCATCCATATAATCCTCTGCCCGCACCAGAGAAGGGCTAAAATGAGTCAGCCACATATCAGACACGTTTGCATCGCTGGCAATTTTTGCCGCTTCATAGAAAGTCATATGCTTATATTGTTTCGCCTTTGCTGCTTTTTCTTTTTCCGCATACATTCCCTCTATAATCAATAAATCGGCATTTTGGGCGTTTTCCGTAATAGCCTGTACTGGTCTTGTATCTGTGCAGTAAGTCAGTTTAATCCCTTTTCTGGGAGCTCCTAACACCATTTGCGGCGTGTAAACTTTCCCTTCCACTTCAAGGGTTTCCCCTTTTTGCAGCTTGCTCCAGCATTTTTGGGGAATTCCAAGCTTTTGTGCCTGTTCCACTTGAAACTGGCCAGCTCTTGGTATTTCAATGGTATAGCCATAGCAGGTTATGTTATGATTTACTTTAAAGGCAGTGATATGGTACCCTTTCTCCTCAAGATGTTCCACTGGTTGATTCAACTCCACATACTTGATCTCAAATGGAAGCTCTGGCGCTATGGTCCTCAAAGCATTCACGACACGTTCCAGCCCCTTTGGCCCTATCATGGTTAAAGGAACTGTCCGCTCTGCGTTTCCCATAGTAAGCAACAGCCCCGGAAGGCCGCTGATATGATCTGCATGATAGTGTGTAAAACAAATAATGTCAATAGGCTTCGTACTCCAGCCTTTTTCCTTTATAGCAATTTGAGTTCCCTCTCCGCAGTCAATCAAAAGACTGCTCCCATTATAACGCGTCATTAACGAAGTGAGCCACCGATAAGGCAGCGGCATCATCCCAGCCGTTCCTAATAAACATACATCTAACATAAATATTCCTTTCAAAGCAATTCTGTAATTTCCTGTGATGTGATTGGAAGTTTGAAATTTCTAATCCATGTATCATAACAGGATTCACAGATATCAAATTCCTGTTTCTCTCCATCCTTTTCTGAAAAATATCCCCATTTTTTCTCAACATGCAGATATTCTCTCTTGGGAATATCATTCTTTTCTACTATGACTCTCTTACAGCAGTTGCAAATAATCTTTTCTTCCGTCCTCATTGGTTATCCTCCCTTTTGTACAGCTTTTATCTCGTCGGAGAAAACTCCCGCTTCTAAAAATAAAGTGGCAAGTAATACAAATTTATCCTAGTGAGAAATGGGTCTTGGTCTAAGATAAAAGCCTCCGGCGGATGCAGGGATGCGGATTTATTTTTGTCAGCAGAGCAGTCCCGCCCCCGCAGCAAGAACGCCGACGGCGTTCTTGAATAGCTCTATTATATACTAGCAGGCAACCTTGTTTTAAGTGGAAATTGCAACCAATATCCCTGCAGTGACAACCTGGCATCCATTCAAGGCTCACAAAACCATATTAGGAGCCCTCCCATACCATAACCATACCATCTTCCCTTGGCATTTCATAAAAATTTCTGCGAATTCCGCAGTTTAGGAATCCCAAGCTATTGTAAAGATGAATTGCATTTTTATTCGAAATACGTACCTCCAAAATAATCCGGCTAATCCCCCTGGATTGAGCCTGGCTCAGCAAATGCTTCATCATCTTTCTGCCGATACCCTTATTTTGCTTCTGAGGTGCAACTGCAACGTTTGTAATTTCCCCTTCGGAAAAAGAACAGTACATTCCGCAGTACCCAATTATAGCATTCCTTCTTAGGGCTACTATAAAAATTGTATCCTCAGCCAACGCCTGTAAAAATGCTTGTTCAGACCAAGGACGCGAAAATACAGCGCTCTCAATCGCAGCAACATCAGCAAGATCCTCTTTGCACATTTTTCGGAAATACAATGGTTCTTCCCACATAATCATTCCTTTCTGGGACAACTTGGCTGGCGCATTAAGAATTTGAGATCTTCAATCATATTTTTCTAACAATCATCCACGCCTTACTATGATATGAGTTCAATGATACAGCCCTTTTCACATGATTGATATTATTTTTGTTTCGCCTGTGCCAGTCTTTCCCGCTCCGCCTGGGACATACGCAGATATTCTGGTTTATGCCCTGCCGCCGTCTGCAGTTTTCCCACTTGGTAATATTGTTCCGCCAAAGCCGCGATTGCCGCGCCACGCTGCTTATTCATGTGGGCAGGGGCAAAAGCAAAGGGAACTTTACAATGATCTGCGATATATTCCTGGAACACAGGAACACCATCCCCCAAAAATACCACAGAACAATCCTTCCTGTTAATTTTCTCTATGATTTCATCAATTCCAACTGCACACTGGGATTCTAACACACGCATCACATTTTGTTCAAACATATATAATCCTGTGTACACTTGATTTCTCCTGGCATCCATCAAAGGGCAGACCACGCCTTGGCACCCCCAAAGGTTATAGGCAAGCCCATCCACTGTTGGCACCTGGATCAAAGGCTTGCCAAGTGCAAACCCCAAACCTTTTGCCGTGGCAGAGCCAATGCGAAGCCCTGTAAACGAACCAGGACCTCCAGCGATTGCAATTGCGTCTATCGACTCCAAATCCAATTCAATCATCTTTACAATTTCATCCAGCATGGGAAGAAGTGTCTGGGAGTGTGTTTTTTTATAATTCACAGTATATTCTGCAAGCAAACTTTCATTTTCCACCACTGCAACACTCGCCACCAAGCCAGAACTGTCAATTCCTAATAGTTTCATTACTTCCTCCCTATATTTCTTTGATTGTAATCCTTCGGTAGTCAAAACCTTTTTCAAAATCTTTCACTATCTGGATTTCCCTGTAATGCTCCGGCAAAATTTCCTGAATCAAATTTCCCCATTCAATCATCGTAAGACCCTGTCCATAAAAATAATCTTCATATCCAATCTCATCCATTTCCTCAATTTCTCCAATACGGTACACATCAAAATGGTAGAATGGCATTCTGCCCTGCCCATACGCCTGGACAATCGTAAATGTGGGGCTGCAGATTGGTTCCTCAATCAAAAGTCCTTTGGCAATCCCTTGTGTCAGAACGGTCTTTCCTGTCCCAAGATCACCAATCAATGTATATACTTCTCCAGGTTGTGCCTGTTCTCCTAAAGTCCTGCCTAACTGAAAGGTCTCTTCTGGAGAAAAAGTCTCTATGAAATGCATATATTCCTCCCTATCATACCAAATCTGTCCTTGTGTGTTAAATGCTGAAAGGATTCAATTTTAACCGGAAACCTTCCAGATGATTTACTGCAAGCCCTACAATCGTTGGGTACTGATGCGCAACTGCTTCCTTTGGAATAATATATGCATTGACCCGGCTGCTGTAAATCAGGAGCTGATTTTTATTTGAAACCATTTTATAAACCTGTTTCCACTGCAAGTCGGCAGTCTGCTCCCCTTGGGACACATGCACTCCTTCCTCATCAATTCTATAATACAATGCATTTTTGAGAACTTCAGAGGAGGAAATCTGTCGTTTTGAACGAAGATAAAGGCTTCCAGGCACATAAACAAGAAACACAATTCCAAAAACAATATATAAAATCGTATATACCAGCTCTACTTTTCCATAAGTCAGCCCTGCTGTAATTAACGCCCAGATTCCAGCCATCGTTGCAACAATTCCCTGAAACCCATGGTATGCATGATAAATATTAAACCGAAACATGTCTTTATCGGTGATCGTAACTTGAAATTCCACTGACATATCAGATACTCCTTTCCTGCTCCTACGCGGACATTATACTCTTTTTAAGAAGGTATCTCAAGATGTTTTCCCACAACATTTTTTATATTTTTTTCGTTTTTTCCTTTAGCGTTTTGCTTTTCGGTATCCTGCGTTTTTCGCTTCCTGTTCTGATTGGAAAATCACTAGATTTTTGGAATCTGCCATTTCCTCATAAGCAGCCTGTCCTGGACAATGGTATATCTTGGATCTAGAGTTCCCCCGGATAACTCCTGTTTGTTTTTCAGGCGCGGCAGGCGCCTTGCCTGCAAGGGAACTTTCTCCAGTTGCATAGTCAATGGAAATCCCTGGCTGGTTATTATAGACAAAAACATTATAGGAAACTCCTTCCCCGCCATCTTCCACTGACATTGCCTCCATCTGTACACCATCTGCCAACAAATTGTCCCCATCATAAAGAGGGGTCACTCGGTATAACACATGGTTATTTGTCTCTTTCACATAATCTGCCACCATATTTTCAAAAGGAAGCATTCCGTCCACATTCATATAACGTGTTCCAGTAATCAAATTTTTCTCATTCGCATTCTCTCCTGACAACTGAAACCCAATCAGATGGCAGCGGTTATATAAATATTTTCCATCCACAATATCATACTTTACCGTCTGCCAGCCTGAAGGTTTTACTTGCCCAATACTCTCTCGTTTTTTTGTTGGCATCAGATCCTGTCCGATACAGGCATAAGCCACCCCACACCGCCCCAGGCTGTCCAGCTCACTGTAATTTTCAAAAGACTCCTCCGTTAATTCCGATTTCGCAAAATCTGGTTCATTGTCATTGAGCACTACATATGGTTCTTCAGAATACTCTGGTATACTCTCTAAGGTGGCAGATTCCTGCTTTCCTGGCAACAGATCTTCCGGCGTTATTCCTGTACAAGCTGTGAGAAAAAAACAGCCGATTACAAACAGCAGCAATTTGCAACTTTTCCAATTGTATTTCATCTTTCTTCCTCCTTAACAGTTCATCATTTAAGACTCTTTTCCCATATTTCCATCATCAGGCAAACTTTTATATACTTCTTTCGTAATTCGCTCATGGGAATAACCTTTTAATTCTTCCACTCTTTCCAATTCCCAACTCCCATCAGCAAAATCCAATGGAAAATAAGTATCCGCCGGATATCTTCTGTTCCATTGATATAAAACCACTCCCTCAATCTTTTTCCTAAGATAAGAAAATGGCTGGTTTTCTACAAAACAATAATCTCCGTCGCCGGCCTGGTTTAAAAAATCTTCTGATACCTTAAGCGAAATTCCAGTGTCTTGTCCAAACATAGCATACGAATAGGCATTCATATACAAATTCCTTTCCCCACACTCCCTTGCCACATCCTCCCTCAAAACTTTATCTTGGCTCTGACGCCGGCTATGGAATAACATTCCATTTTTTTCATCCACACAAGCTATCATAATCATTCTTATTCCTCCTAATAAACATAACAACACATTCCAATTCCCCTAAAAAGGAACATGAGGCTGTCGCATTAAGAATGAACGATACAGGATATAGTTTGTTCTGCAGAAAAATTCTATATCTTGTATCATATCTCCTTAAAGCGACAGCCCCATGTTCTTTCATCCAAGAACGCCATTGGCGTTCTTGCTATGGGGTACGGGAGCCCTGCTGACAAAAACAAATCCGCGCCCCTGCAAACTTCCAGATTAAAACTTCCCAACTTTTAATTGCCGAATCAATCCATTTAAAGTCTCTGCCTGTGCTGTCATTTCCTCGCTGGCTGCCGCACATTCCTGAGAGGTAGCAGAGTTATTCTGCACTACACCATTGATCTGGTCCACGCCGCTACTGATCTGGGTCACGGCACCTGCCTGCTGTTCGGATGCTTCTGCAATCATATTTACTTTCTCAATAATGGATTTGGCGCCTTTCACCACATTCTCAAGCTGGTCTGCCGTCTCATTTGCAATCACCATTCCACCTTGCACCGCGCGAACAGATTCTTCAATCAACGCTGTGGATTCTTTCGCCGCCTCGGCGCTCTGTGCCGCCAACAGGGATACTTGATCTGCCACCACGGCAAATCCTTTTCCTGCTTCCCCCGCACGTGCCGCTTCGATGGAAGCATTCAATGCGAGAAGATTTGTCTGTGACGCAATATCATTGATTGTGGCAATAATCTTGCTGATCTCATTGGAAGATTCACTGATCCGATTCATAGATCTTACCATTTCCTGCATTTTTCCATTACTGTGGTCAATCTCCACGCCGACTTCCTGTACTTCTCTGCTGATCTCATTGGCTTCTTTTGCATTCAATTCAATTTGTCCAGAAACATTTTCAATGGCAGATGTAAGTTCTTCTGTTACCCCAGCCTGTTCTGTGGCGCCCTCGGCAAGCTCCATAGAACTCGCAGAAATCTGTTCGGAAGCCCTGGTCACCTGATCTGCAACTGTCTGGATATTTTTTACCATATCTGCCATATTAACTTCAAAATTATGAAAAGATCCCTCAATCCCACAAAAGTCTCCACGATACTCCACATTAGTCTTTACATCAAAATTACCCTGGGAAAATTCCTTCATGGACTGGTCAATATCCTCTACATAAGAAGACAGGCGGCGAATAGAACTGCGCAGTGCATATGCCAGCATCCCAATTTCATCTTCATTTTGATATGTTACTTCTGTGTGCAGGTTTCCATGGGAGAGTTCCACTGCCGCATTCTCAATCTCTTTCAGTGGTACAATAATACTTCCCACAATCTTGTTTCCAATCTTAACTGACAGTATTATAGCAAGCACCAATACCACCATCATAACAGCTATCACGAATATCACCGCGTTTCTGCTAAGATTAACCGAGTATTGCTTCACAATATCTGTTGCCTCATCAATTTCTTTTGAAATTTGGACAGCCTCCTCCAATGCAGGGGCACATTCATTTATGATCATCCTGCCGCCGCCGCCCTTATCCCCGTCTTCCAACGTATCCATAATAGCATATCCAATTTCTATCCAGCCATTAATGGCACTTTCATACCGTTGCGCCAGATCATCACTGAGAATATCTGATTCTCGCAGGTCTTCAAGTGCCGTTCCAATTGCACTGACACTTTCCTCCACATTCTCCCGATACTGTATATATGTACTGTCATTTGCGTTCAACGCCATCTCCCGAATATTCCTTGCCGCGATATTGGTATGGATCTGACAGTTCTTGACCGCTGTATCTGCCGCCTGCGCGCCTTTGATATAATCATTCATCTTACTCTGCACAAATAACAGTCCAATCATTGCAAATACAGCAATCACCACCATTAAACCGATCACCATACCATAGCCATACCTTAGCTTTTCCCTAATTTTCATCTGGTCAATTTTGTGAAACATACATAAAGCCCCCTTTGCATTTTTATTGCATCATCTTTTGTGTATGATGTCGAAAAATCCTGTTCTATAGCATTTTGGTGTTCTATTTTAGGAAAGTTTAAAGAACTTTCCTAATATGATTTGGGTATCAAAAGGTAGTTTTCGAAAAGGATGTTGGCAAATTGCACAAATGGATGCAAAACGTTGTGACTTGTCGTGACAGTTAGAATTTCTTTGTGTTCTGTTTTTGAAACAGCAATTTCCAAACACGATGTTTGGAAAAGGCTGATCTGAGACATGGATGGCGAATATCAGCCGGTTGCGTAAATTTGCCATTCTTGTTTATCGGAACACTTAGAAATTCTTCTGTCTGGTACACTCGAAACAACGTTTGCATTTCTTTGTGCAATTTGCCAAGAAGGTTTTATGGAACTACCTTTTGACACCCGAATCCTAATATAGAACAAAGTGGGCAAGCCCACGAAAGCCCCCTTACCCCCATTCTTGGGGGAATGTGTTTGCACACTTTGCCGCGCCGCGTGCGGTCACACAGTGACATCTTCTATTCGCACAAACGCGCAACCTGCCCAGAGGGCTTTTCTCTTATAGGAAATTTCGTAAAATTTCCTATAAGAGAAAAAATTATATTGAAATTATAAACACTTCCTATACAAATAGCAACTATTTTTTATATTTTTTGAATGAAACTATTCTTCATATGTTACAATTCACTCCCATATTCAATTCCGATCATTGTCAATCCCTGTGCTGGTGCAGTAGGACCTGCTTTACAGCGATCTTTCTGTTTTAGAATGCGGACAATCTCCTCTGGAGCCAGATCGCCAATTCCCACTAAAATCAATGTCCCCGCAATAATACGCACCATATGGTATAAAAATCCAGCCCCTTTCACCCGAATAATGATGAAATCCTCTTTCGTCCGTTCCACAGTACAGGATAAAATTTCACGCACAGTATCCTCCACCATGCTTTTTGCAGAACAAAAACTTTTAAAATCATGTTTCCCCACCAAGCAGGCAGCCGCCTGCTGCATTCGTTTGACATCCAGTTTGCGATAATAAAAATAGGTATACTTGCGCAGGGTAGGTATCGGAAGTTTACGATTTAAAATCCGATATTCATAAGTCTTTTCACTGTAACAGCGCCTGGGATGGAAATGTCCAGAGACTTCACAGGAACTTTGCACCACAATATCCTCTGGAAGACGCTGGTTTAATGCATAACAAAGTTTCTCTGGCGGAATACGGGTATTGGTGTCAAACACTGCTACATTTCCAAGAGAATGTACCCCAGAATCTGTACGGCTAGCCCCGACCACTTGGATCTTTTCCCCTAATAACTCCGACAAGGCATGGTTTAATACCTCCTCAATGGTAATTCCAGAAGGCTGTACCTGCCAGCCGCAGTAATTCGTTCCATCGTATGCCACTACAAGCTTGATCCGTTTCACATTTTCCTCCATTCTTCAAATATTGATAACTTACTGTTGCGAAAACATCTTACAATACTAGCCGCAAAGAGACTACGACGGCAAAATATGCAGCAATCACCACATATGTGACCCCGTCTCTCTTTTTATACTTTAAAGGTTTCATTTTCGTTCTGCCCTCGCCGCCATGGTAACAACGCGCTTCCATCGCCATCGCAAGATCATTGGCACGCCGAAAAGCAGAGATAAACAAGGGTACTAACAGCGGAACCATAGATTTCGCCTTTTTTACCAGGTTGCCACTCTCAAAATCTGCTCCCCTGGCAAGCTGCGCTTTCATTATCTTATCTGTTTCCTCTACCAATATGGGAATAAACCGAAGGGCAATGGACATCATCATAGAAATTTCATGCACTGGAACATGCAGTTTGTTCAAAGGCTTCAATGCCTTTTCCAAACCGTCCGTCAATTGGTTTGGCGTAGTCGTCAAGGTCAATACAGAACTTCCAAGAATCAAATAAATCAGGCGAACTGTTAGAAAGCCTGCATTTTTCAATCCTTCCCAAGTGATTTTCAGTTTCCAAAATGTCACGATCGCCTCTCCTGGCGTCAAAAATAAGTTAAAAATGACTGTGATAACCACAATTATCATAATTGCTTTTAATCCTTTTATCATATAAAAAAAAGGCACTTTAGACACCCTAATAATAATTAGGAGTCCCAAGGTTACCGCCACAAACCCTGCCATACCCCGGAACACAAACAGGGACACTACATAAATGAGGGTTGCCGTCAGCTTCGTCC
Source organism: uncultured Lachnospiraceae bacterium (assembly GCA_951801955.1). Classification (GTDB taxonomy): domain Bacteria; phylum Bacillota; class Clostridia; order Lachnospirales; family Lachnospiraceae; genus Petralouisia. Next base: position 46,514 of record CATOOV010000016.1, on the reverse strand, counting down.
TGGGATCCAGCTTATGAATCACAGAATCTGCCGGATAATATTGTCCAATTGTAATATCTCTTAACATACTGTTTCCTGCCTTTTCACGTATCCTTTATCAATCACGCGAAATAATCTTTCCTTTCATCTGGATTCAATCCTCTGTTTACTGTAATTATTTCTTTGCAAACGCCTGCAAAATAAGCTGCTTTGCCTCCTCCATGGTGGTTGCCATGCCGCAAACTGGTATTCCATATTGTGAAAGGTCATGCATCAAATATGTGACCTGGGGAGCGGCAAGCCCCACCGCCTCCAGTTCTTGATAATGGGCAAATACCTCTTTTGGGGTTCCATCAAATAGAATACTGCCTTGATTCATCACAATAAGGCGATCTACATAATTTGCCACATCCTCCATACTATGGGATACCAAAATAATTGTTATGTTCCGTTCCCTTTGCAATCTTGCCACCTGGTCTAAAATTTCGTTCCTTCCTTTGGGGTCCAGTCCAGCCGTAGGTTCATCCAACACGAGCACCTCAGGATCCATGGCGAGAACACCTGCGATAGCAACCCGCCGCTTTTGCCCGCCGCTCAGTTCAAAGGGAGAACGGTACCAATAGTCTTCTGGAAGTCCCACACTGCGCAATGCACTAAAAGCCTTCAATTCAGATTCCTTTCTTGAAAATCCTTGGTTTTTGGGACCAAAGCATACGTCTGCAAAAATTGTAGTTTCAAATAACTGATGCTCTGGATACTGGAATACCAGCCCTACTTTCCCTCTCAGTTCTTTCCGGTTGTAATCCTCGTCATAAATATCTTGTCCATTGTAATAGATGCCGCCGGAACTTGCCCTCATCAATCCGTTCAAATGCTGGATCAATGTGGATTTCCCAGAGCCGGTATGTCCGATAATCCCAATAAATTCTCCATCTTGGATTTTAAGGCTGATATTTTTCAATGCTTGAATTTCATACGCCGTTTTCTCACTGTATACATAACTGACCTTATCTAATATAATTGACATAATGCCTCCACCAGTTCTTGTCTTGTTAAAATCCCATCTGGAATGGGCAGCCCAGCCTCATGCAGTTCATGTGCCAAAAGTGTAATTTGTGGCACATCCAGGCGATAAGACTTGAGGGCGTCGACTTGGGAAAAAATTGCGCGGGGAACCCCCTGCATCACCACTTTGCCATGATCCATCACATATACCTTGTCTGCCCGAATGACTTCCTCCATATAGTGTGTGATGAGAATAACCGTTACACCCTTTTCCTGGTTCAGCCGTACCACCGCATCCAGCACTTCTTTACGTCCGTTGGGATCCAACATTGCCGTGGGTTCATCCAATACAATACACTTTGGCTCCATCGCCATAACTCCTGCAATTGCAACCCGCTGCTTTTGCCCGCCGCTCAATTTATTGGGTGAATGCTGCCGGTACTGTATCATTCCAACAGACTTCAGGCTTCTTTCTACCCGTCCCCAGATCTCAGAAGTAGGGATTCCAATATTTTCCGGTCCGAAGGCTACATCCTCTTCCACCACGCTGGCAATAATCTGATTATCTGGATTCTGGAACACCATGCCCACATTTTGGCGGATATCCCAGAGACTGTCTGCCTCCTGAGTATTTTTGCCATCCACCCACAGGGTGCCTCCGCTTGGGTGGAGAAGAAGGTTTAAATGTTTTGCCAGCGTGGATTTTCCTGAACCGTTGTGCCCCAAGACTGCCACAAATTCTCCCTGTTTCACATCCAGATCCACCCCGTCCAAAGCAGTCAGGATACTTTCCACATTCTCCTCTTCATCCCGTCGGATATATTCATGTATCAGTTTTCTTGCTTCAATAAAATTCATGGCTCTACCTCATCCCAGCTCAGATGGTGCAGTTCCCCCTTTAACTTCATATGGGAGAAATGATTTTGACGAAGTGCCTCATACAGCACAATCGCCACGGAGTTTGAAAGGTTTAGGGAACGCGTTTCTCCAATCATCGGAATCCGTACACAGGACTCTGGATTCGCCTTTAAAATTTCTTCTGGGATTCCAGCGCTCTCCTTCCCAAACATAAGATAACAGTCTGGCTCATAAGAAACTTCCGAATAAAGTTTACGTCCTTTGGTAGTTGCCATATAAATTGTTGCCCCCGGATTTTTTTCTAAAAAATTCTCCCAATTCACGTATCGGACCACATCCAAGTCCTGCCAGTAATCCAGCCCTGCGCGCCGGATTGCTTTTTCATTTAACTGAAATCCTAATGGCTCAATTAAATGGAGCCTTGCCCCTGTCGCAACGCAGGTACGCCCAATATTCCCTGTATTCGCTGGGATTTCCGGTTCAAAAAGCACAATATTTAATTCTGCCATTTTTGCCCCTTTCATTCTGTACAAAATACCCTATATGAAATGGCAGGCGCACAGATTTGTAAATACCCAAAACCAGCACGCCTGCTGCCTTCAAAATGCCAATGTCATTTTGAATTATGTAACTGAAACTTACAAATCCTGTCTGATTTTTGTAAGAAAACTCTCCATCCGGTCTAATGCCTCCTTTAATTGCTCCAGAGAATAGGCATAAGAAATCCGAAGAAATCCTTCGCCGCATGCTCCAAAAGCAGTTCCAGGAACCACTACCACTTTCTCTTCCTGAAGCATCCTGGTAGCAAACTCATCCGAACTCATGCCATAAGCTTTGATACAAGGAAAGGTATAAAAAGCACCATAGGGTTCAAAACAGGAAAGACCCATTTCCTGGTATCGGTGCATCAGATAACGCCGCCTTCCATTGTATTCTTCCCTCATTCCTGCCACATCTGCATCTCCATTGCGCACTGCTTCCACAGCCGCATACTGGCTGGTGGAGGGAGCACACATAATGGCATACTGGTGTATTTTCAGCATCTGCTCCAAAATTATCTTAGGCGCGCAGGCATAACCCAAGCGCCAGCCTGTCATGGAATACGCTTTGGAAAAACCATTGATCAACACCGTTCTTTCGCGCATCCCAGGGAGGGAAGCAATTGTCACATGTTCATCTAGATACGTAAGTTCCGCATAAATTTCGTCACTGACCACATACAGGTCATGTTCTATAATAACCTTTGCTAAGGCTTCCAGATCTTTGCGCTCCATGATTGCTCCTGTAGGGTTATTGGGAAATGGCAATACCAAAATCTTTGTTTTTGGCGTAATTGCCGCTTCCAACTCTTCTGCAGTCAGGCGAAATTCATTTTCTTCTTTTAAGTTGATAACCACAGGCGTCCCATTTGCCAATACAGCGCATGGAACATAAGATACGTAGCTGGGTTGGGGAATCAGTACCTCGTCCCCTGGATCCAGCATTGCGCGCATTGCCATGTCGATTGCCTCGCTTCCTCCCACAGTTATCATCATTTCCATATCATAATCATACGATACATGAAATCTGCGTTCCAAATATTTTGCAATTTCGATTTTTAATTCCTTCAGCCCCGCATTGGAAGTGTAAGCTGTCCTGCCCTTTTCCAAAGAATAAATTCCTTCGTCCCGAATATGCCAAGGAGTATCAAAATCTGGTTCCCCCACTCCCAGTGAGATCACATCCTTCATCTCTGCCGCAATATCGAAAAATTTCCGAATTCCTGAAAATGGTATATCTACAATGCGTTCTGACAACGGATTTCTCATAAGCTCACCAACATCCTTTCATCTTCCTGTGGTTTTGCAATCACCATACCATAATCTTTATATTTTTTCAAAATAAAATTCGTCTTGGTACTCAATACAGAATCCAAAGTAGACAGTTTATCTGATACAAACTGTGCTACCTCACGCAATGTCTTTCCCTCTAATGTCACCAAAAGATCGTAACCCCCTGAAATCAAATAGACGGCGTTCACCTCTGGGTAATTGTAAATTCGTTCTGCAACACTGTCAAACCCTCTGCCGCGCTGTGGCGTCACCCGCACTTCAATCAATGCATTCACTTTTTCAATACTGGTTTTCTCCCAATCCACCAAGGTGGGATATCCACAGATAATCCGCTCCTGCTCCATCGCTGCCAGCTCTTGGGCAACTGTCGTCTCCTCAACTCCCAGCATAATTGCCAAATCTTTTAAGCCAATCCGGCTGTTTTTTTCTATAAAAGTTAAAATCTTTTCTCTCATCTCCATAATACAAATCCTCTCTTCCATGTTCAATATCATAAGAAACACATACCCAAAGGGCTCTCCATTATAACCATTCAGCGTGTCGTAAGGTATAGCTTTATACCACTTGATACAGGGCATCTGTTTTGGGAGGCTCCAGAAACCGCTTTTCCTCCCCATTGAGCAATACCCTGTCATTTCCTTCTACCGCTTTGCCAATCATAGCGGCTGGAATTCCTGCCCTTTGTAACTGCCGTAACAGCGTATTTCCATCTGGCGATGCCATCAGCATACAGCCGCTGGAAATCAACTCATATGGATTGATATGATAAAATTCGCAAATTTCAATAGTTTCCTGCTTTACAGGGATTTTTTTCAGATCAATTTCAAGTCCAACTCCAGAGCTTTCTGCCAGTTCCCAGAGTGCGCCGAAAATCCCGCCTTCTGTCACATCATGCATAGCACTCACGCTGGACTTAACCGCAGCGGCAGACTCAGGCAACACAGATAGATACTGGTCAAATTCCTGCGCGGTCTTTATCAGTTTTTGGGGATATCTCTGCAAAAGCTCCTGTTCCTTCTCCTTTGCAATAATAGAAGTTCCTTCCAGCCCAATCCACTTGCTGGCAAGGATATCATCCCCTGGCTTGACCCCAGCAGTGGTTATCAGCCTGCCCATCTTCACTTTTCCAATTCCACAGACATTGATCAAAGGCTGGTTTACAGCTCTTGTGACCTCTGTATGCCCGCCCATAATCTGCACCTTTGCTTGGGCGCATACCGTCTCCATCTGTCCCATAATTTCTTTCAGTTGCCCTTCGCTGGTTTCCTCTGGAAGAAGGATTGTCAGCATAACCCCTATGGGTTCTGCTCCAGACGACGCCAAGTCATTTATGGTAATATGAATGGCCAGATGTCCAATATCTGTCGTGGTACCAGTGATAGGATCTGTGGAAATCACAAAGATTTCATCCTCACAAAGCCTAACTGCGGCACAGTCCTCGCCGACGCCTGCCCCTAGCAACACTTCTTTTCGCTTTGTATGAATTTGCTGAAATATCGTTCTTTTTAATACACTTTCTGGCAATTTTCCAACTTTCATCTATTTCATCTCCCGTCTGATGTTCCTATCTGCTTCTTAAACCGCAGTTTCCAGCCTTAACTTACATTATAAGAACAAAAGTGCGTTTCATGCACCCCCGCGAACTACTTCTTCTGCTAACGCATCTTTTGTTCCGCACCGCGCACAGTCACAAAGCGACTCTTTCCACTTGTGCGCGTGCGCATGGTAGTTTTCTCATATAGGAAATTTGGAACAATTTCCTATATGAGAACATCAGGGTGTTTCCGCCTATCACAGGCAGGTTGACCCAACCCCCACAGCATTGCTTGGAAAAAAGCCTTGAATCAACAATGTTCTTATAATGTAAGTCAAGGCTGTTTCTTTACTGAAACAGCCTTGCTAATGGCACAAATATCAGATCCTATATGGTATATTATCAAAATTTTTAGATCATCCACTTGTCAAAAAATCGAAAGATTATTCACCACCCTCGACAGGCTCTGCGCCAGCTTTATTGCCATCGTTCCCATCCGCTGGATTCTCTGCTTCTGGATTCCCTCCATCTGCCGGATTCTCTCCTCCTGGGTTCTCCCCTCCCGGATTTGTCCCATCTGCTGGATTCTCTCCTCCCGGATTCTCTCCTTCTGTTGGGTTCTCCCCTCCTGGATTCGTTCCATCTGCCGGATTTGTCCCATCTGCCGGATTTGTCCCATCTGCCGGATTTGTCCCATCTGCCGGATTTGTCCCGTCTGCCGGATTTGTCCCGTCTGCCGGATTTGTCCCGTCTGCCGGATTTGTCCCGTCTGCCGGATTTGTCCCGTCTGCCGGATTTGTCCCGTCTGCCGGATTTGTCCCATCTGCCGGATTTGTCCCGTCTGCTGGATTCGTCCCGTCTGCTGGAATTTGTCCATCTGGATTATTGGGATCTGGTACAGGAGGTTCTTCTGGCTGCTGTGCCGCTTGTGCCGCAAGTGCTGCGTCATTCCATTGGGCGATCGCCTCATTGATTGCCCCTGAGCTCTGGCTGCCAATCGCTGCATTCATAGCGTTCACAGCATCAGGGCTTGCGGAAGCCGTTCCTACTAAAATAACAGTGGGGGAAGCTTTATAACTGCTCTTATTAAATACCTCCCTGCTCTCCTCTTTCCCATCAACCGTCACAACTTTCCATAGTTGTGCCGTATAACCTGTATGGGAAGACTGTTTTTGGCTCATATAACCAATTGGCTGGCTTGATGTGGCACGATACTCAACACCAGGATTTGTTGTGGATAACGTTTCACTGACAAAACTGATTTCCCGGTTTTTTGGCCTGGTCTCCTGACCAAAAATATTAAAATATATAACTTTATCAGAAGTATATCCTTCAATGTATATCGGCGCGTCGGTATTGTTGGTAAATTTTAAATCTTTATATGTTCCTGCAATTGCTGCATCTGCAGAAGGATCTACATAGCCTACAATCATGGAATGGTTAAAACGCTCTGTAACCTCAAGTTCTGCCCGGATGACTGCATTGTACAAAGTGGTAGATACCTGGCAAATTCCTCCGCCATATGTATCAACAGTAGTTCCATTCTCATAGGATCCTGCAAGTTCATAGCCATTCTCTGCATCAAAAGGGCTAACCTTCTCATATACAGAAAAACTGTCGCCGGGATACAGCACGGAACCATTGATTTTATTGGCTCCATTTTCCACATTTTTAGAACGTCCTGCGCCAGAGGAACCATAGGAAGTGTGAAAAGAGCCCAGAAGATCTTTTACCTTTCCAAGTTCTTCCTCGCTTCCTTTCGGCTCAACCACATCTGCTGCAATCTCAATTGTGTCGGTTTCACCTTTCCACTCCTGTGAAAAATATTTTTGCAGAATCTCCACAGATTCCTTTATGTTGACGTTTACTCCCTGGCTGCCTGGAACAACCTGAAATCCACCGTTTTCCCTGGTAAGGCCGCCATCTAACGCTTCTGTATTCAATGTCTCTGCATTAGTTTCCAATACTCCGCTGATTTTCTGGCTGTCCACATCGTAAGCAAGCTCATAAACTTTATCTTCATTTTCCAAATCCTTCATTGCCTTGTAACGGGTAATTAAATTTCCACTCTTTCCAAGCCCCACCGCTTCCTCTGCAATCTCAGGATTCCCCCAGGAAATTCCAAGTTCGGAAACTGGTACTTCTACTGTATTCTTTCCCGCCTTAAGAGTCACCTTCTTGTCCTGCAGGGTTCCCATATATTGTTCCACTGCTGTCTTTGCTTCCTCCTGGGTCATCCCCCCTACGGAAACTTCTCCAAAATACACACGCTGCGGAATGGTAGATTTCTCATCTGTTTCCGCATTTACCGGAATCGTAACTGCCGTCACAAGTGCCAAGACGAAAAATATACCGGCAATGGACAAGTATTTTTTCCAATTCTTTTTCATACATCTATTCTCCTACTATCCTGCTTCGTTTATACTTTACCTACCCTATTCTAACATAAACATTCAATATTTCAAGATACACAAACCACGAATTTCGTTGACATAATACGCCTCTTTCTGTATATTATGAACAGGTGCCGGCATTTCTCAAACAAAAGCGGATAAGAATACTGACAATATCATGGACACTACCAAAATCACCGCAACTACTGCTGCAAACGTTTTCTTTGTTTTTGGATTGTTGAAATTCAGCATCGCTCTCACCTCCATTTCACTGTAATACAAATCTATTGATAGAAAGGACTGCAATATTATGGCATTATTTCTGACCATTGGATGGACAATTATTTTTATTGCTGTAGTTTCCTATAAACGCATGAAAGCAAACCATCAAAACCAAGCTGCTGAAAACGCGTTCTGGGACCGGGAACATGCGGCAAACAACACACGCAAACAAGATATTTCCAATCTGGATTATGTGGATTTTTCCGGCGTTTCCCTTCCCTTCGCCCTGTTCGAAGACGACTTATTAAAAGAATGTGAGAAACAGATTCTTCTATTAAAAGAAAAGCGGATCTTAAACCTTACAGGAATCAGCAACACTGATTTAAAATTAAAATATGGACCTGCCAACCTGCCGCTTCTGACCCAATACGATCAAAATTTTACCCTCCTGGCACGAACTTTGAATACATGGGGACATCGTTTAATGGAACTTTCCCATCCAAAGGAAGCAGCCTGTGTCCTTTCCTTTGCAGTCTCAATTGGAAGCGATATCAGGACAACCTGGAACCTTCTTGCCGAACTTTATACAGGGTACGGCGAAATTGAAAAACTTCAGCAACTAAAAACATCCGCTGCATCTTTAAATTCCCTGACCAGGGAACCTATTCTTTCCATGTTAGAGGACTGTCTCAAAAAACAGGCGCTTTAAACAGATAAAGATGGTATTTTTCCATAGGTTGACAGAATTTGATCGGTAATCCGGGAAGCCTCGCTTCTTGTCAGGCTGTCCAGCTCCCGTCCCAAAACTATTTTATGATATTCCGTCAATTTCTTCAAGTTTCTTTTTTGCACAGGGGAAGCTGGTCCCTGCTTTTTTGCCTTATATAAAAGAGGCTTCGGACAAAAAGCTTCTGGTTCTTTTTCATAAAAATGCTCATTGAAATAAAAAAACAGTTCTGCCGTAGCCTTTGCGTCCTCGAATGCCCTGTGGCTTTTGGTCCGTCCAATATTTAGATAACTGCACAAATAATCCAAAGACTTTTTCTCTAGCTCCGGCAGGAATCTGCGAGCCAGTTTCAAAGTATCCACCCCTTTCTTTTCCAGAACGATCCCATGGTTGACTGCATACTGTTTTAAAAAGCTATAATCAAATATCAGATTGTGTCCCACAAGGGGCAGCCCTTCTGCAAATGTTAGAAACCCTTCCATCGCCCGCGCCGTATCACAGCCTTTTTTTGCCATCTCACTGGTAATTCCAGTTAAATTTATGATTTCCTCTGGTAATTCCATTTTGGGATTGACCAGGCATTCAAATATATCTGTAGGATTTCCCTGTTCCACTTTGACCGCGCCAATTTCCAAAATACGATCTGTCCGGGCACGCAATCCTGTCATTTCCAGATCTACTACCACAAATGAATTTAACATCACAGTCCCTTTCTTCCATTCTCTAATTCTGACACGGTTCCTACGTTCTTTATCTGCGCCTGCCCAGTCAAAGGATCCCGCTGCCCATAAGAAAACAAATAAAATGCCCTTTCCCTTTTCTTCTCAGGATATGCGGTCAAAGTCTTTGTCCCCCGGACAGCTTCCATATCATACCAAAAGGGCTCCAGATGGGAGAGTTTCCCGTTTTTACAGTACTGCTTCCGCAGTTTGCTAAATTCTGCCACCTCTGGCGCCCATTTTGGACGGCTTTTCATATTTTCCCGCGCATACAGGTCAAATGTCAATGTTTCCTTATATAATTCCTGACAGGGAAAATTGTTCTCCTTAATATAGTCCAATAAAATTTCACAACGGCGGAGCCTGGAATGGCTCATTGCCAAAAAACCCTTGCACTCATAGAATTTTCCCAGATTGTAAAACAATTCGAAAGGATGGTCTACTGCCAGCTCCAACACTTTTATGGTCAACTCAAACTGACCGCTGTTAGAATAGACCTCCAACATTTCCTCCGCCAGTTTTATTTTTAAGATCTCTTCATAGGATAACCAATCGGTGCGCAGTACCTCATACGGTGGATATTCCCGATAAACAAGACCATATTCTTCCCTATTTTCATACAAATAGGAACCTTTCAGGACTTTTAAAAATCCAAGCTGGAGCTGCTGTGGCTTCATCTGGTACACTTGCCCAAAAGACTGTGTAAAGGTATCAAAATTTTCCCTGGGAAGACCAGCAATCAAATCTAAATGCTGATGGATATTTCCCATTTGCCTAATGCGTTCCACCACGGTTTCCAACCGGGAAAGGTTCATATTCCGGTGAATTTCCTTTATCGTTGGACCATATGTGGACTGCACTCCAATTTCAAATTGGACCTGCCCTTTTCTCAAAGTTTCCAAAAGGGCAAGCTCTTCCTCTGTAAGCAAATCTGCTGAAATTTCAAAATGAAAGTTTGTCACCCCGTTATCATGTTCTTTCAGATAACGCCAAATTTCCATTGCATGGCTGTGGCTGCAGTTAAATGTCCGATCTACAAATTTTATCTGGGGCACTTGATGATCCAGGAAAAACTGCAGTTCCTCCTTTACCATTCCAAGCGATCGCAAGCGCAGATCTTTTTCAATGGAAGAAAGGCAGTAACTGCAGGAAAATGGGCATCCCCTGCTTGTCTCATAGTAAATAATTCGGTTTTGAAAGGTTTCCAACTGGCTGTAACAGAATGGAATGTTATCCATGTTTAAAAACCCCCTCGCAGGAGTCCTGCTCAGCATTCCCTGTGCTGTCCGAACTACCAGCCCAGAAATCTGTTCCAGATTTCCCCCTCGATTCCCCTCTTCCATATAATAACTGCACAATTCCTGAAATGTGGCTTCCCCTTCTCCAACCATCACGCCTGCCACCATAGGGTACCTTTCCAGAAAATATTCTGGCTCATAAGATACTTCTGGTCCTCCCACCCAAATCGGCACTTTTGGAAGGAGCTTGTGAAGTTCCACGATCAATTCCTTCACATACCGGATATTCCAAATATAGCAGGAAAAACACAGTACTTGTGGCTTTTGCCTGTAAATTTCTTTCAAAATATATTCTACCCGGTGATTGATCGTATATTCTGCAATATGAATATGCTCACGATATTCTTTTGCGTAAGCTCTCAGACTGTATACAGCGAGATTAGAATGAATGTATTTTGCATTAATCGCTATCAGTAAAATATTCATAGACTTCTTTCCCTGTTGATTTTAGATGCACTCTGTGCTACAATATATGGATTATTCCATGTGCGTATTCTAACACATTCTATTGGCGTTGACAACTTTCTTGAACAGAGAAAGAAGGGATTTTCATGAATCAGAATGAATTTGAACAATTGGCAGAATTATTTAAAATCTTCGGCACTCCTACCCGGCTGCAGATATTATATGCATTGATTGACGAAGAAAAATGCGTCTATGATATTGCGCAGGAGCTTGGAATGTCCCAAAGCGCTATCTCCCACCAGCTTAGCATTTTAAAACAAAACCGCCTAGTCAAAAACCGCAGGGATGGAAAAACAATCTATTATTCCCTGCTGGATTCCCATGTACTGACAATTATTGCCCAGGGGCTTGATCACATCCGAGAATAATTTCTTAGGGCAACACGCCCAATTTTTCCTATAATATATAAAATATTTTGGAGGTTTTTTCAGTAAAAACCTTTCTTTCTATTATTTTTTGTGCTACAATGTGCACAAGAGGCAGGAAAAAAGAGGATTACTTTTTTCTTCCTGCTTTTGTCACTTTTTAAGAAATAGGATTCGGATGTCAAACAGTCGTTTTCGAAAAGGCTCTTGGCAAATTGCACCCATACATGCAATCTGCTAAGAAAATTTTATTTAACCATCTTTTGACATCTGAGCCGAAATAGATTGTTGCGACATGCAATCACTTTGATCATTTTTGCCATCCCGCAATGATCTATACCTACCAAATTTAAAAAGGAGGGAACACATGAAACTTAAAAAATTAAAATCTGCAATCGCAGGATTCACTGCTTTTGCAATGGCTGTGACCATGCTGCCAACTGGTGGTTTGGGCAGCGTCCATGCCGCTTCCACCGACGGGGATATGATCCTCCATTGGGATATGACCACGGTTGACGGCGATGCTACTCATTTGAAAGATCTGACAGGCAACCAGCACAACGGCGTAATCCATGATTCTGTATCGACTGGAAATATTGATGGCATTGACGTTGTGGATTTGACCGGCGGCTATGTGGATATTCCAGACGGCACCATCGGAACAGACGCAACAGCAGTTACAGTCAACATGCTGGTTAAAATCACAGAAAATGTAAAATCTTCCTGGATGTTCTGCCTTGGTTCTTCCAACACAAAATACTTATACCTGACTGCCTGCTCCAACCAGGATACTTTTATGCGTGGGGGCGCTGGAAACGGAAGCCCCGGATGGAGCCATGAATCTTCTATCGGAGGAAAGGAATCGTTAACGGTAAATGAATGGCAGAATATCACTGTCACCTACCAGGACGGAGGAAAATTTATCTTCTACAAGAATGGTACAAAGCAGGCAGAAACTGTGCTCTCGGAAGGTGCTGCCGGTGAATTCACCCTGCAAGATTTGATGACTGCCGGCGATGGAAAGGATGGCTATATGGGCTGGTCCTTCTATGAAGCAAACGATCCCAAATTCAAGGGCAAAGTAGCAGATTTCCGGATCTACAACAAGGCAATGAGCGATACAGAAGTGGCTGAACTGTCAACCGAAATTGACCAGATGTTAGATAACCTTACGAACAACGATTTTGGCGCTTCTGACATCGACTTGACAGAAGAAGATTGTCTGGGAACCAATACCTCCAAAGATGATATCCGCGAGAATCTTGTTCTTCCTACAACAACCACACTCAATGGTTTGGATAACAAGGTAGCGAATATCACTAATTGGGAAAGCAGTGACCCAGAGGTCATCGCCACAGACGGCAAAGTAACACGCGCCGACACAAATAAGACCGTTACCTTAACGGCAACTGTGGAGCGAAACGGGGTTACCGCACTGAAAACCCTTACCTTCAAAGTACCTCTGTACATTGAAGATTCTGAAGCTGTCAAACGTGACAGCGAAGCGCTCAATATCCCCAATATGGATGATATCCGGGGAAATGTATCTCTCCCTTCGAAAGGTGCATATGGCTCCACAATTACCTGGACTTCCAGCAACGACGCTGTGATCAATTCCAAGGACAGCGGAAGCATCCTTGCCGGCGCTGTTACCAGACCTGCCGATGCAGACACCAAGGTAACCTTGACGGCAAATGTGGCACTTAATGGTGAGAAGGCACAACAGACATTTGAATGTACCGTAAAAAAGGCATACACCATGCCAGAGACGACCGATTATATTTTTGCTTATTTTCCATATGTAGATGGTCATTTTAAAGATGAACGAATCTACTTTGGTATCAGCCAGGATGGGCTGAACTTCTCTGCATTAAACAACGGTAAATTCGTATTAGAGTCCAAATTAGGCACCCATGGGCTTCGCGACCCCTTTATTATCCGTTCCCATGAGGGAGACCGCTTCTTTTTGATTGCCACGGATCTGACCGTTGCAGGTATTGAACAGGATGGTACAAAATATCCCGGTCAGGGATGGGGGCAAAATCAGACACAGGGAAGCCAGAAACTTATGGTATGGGAATCCACTGACCTGGTAAATTGGTCGGAACAGAGAGAATGCAAAGTAGCAAAAGATAACGCGGGCTGTACCTGGGCGCCGGAGGCATACTGGGATGACGCTACGGGACAGTATGTGGTATTTTGGTCATCCAAGACTGGGGACGACAACTATACCAATCAGAGATTGTACTATGCCACCACGAGAGATTTTTATAATTTCTCAGAGGCAAACGTATGGATTGAAGCAAAAGGCTCTGTGATTGATACCACAGTGATTAAAGTAGGTGAATACTACTATCGTTATACAAAAAATGAAGATGGAGCTGCCAACATACATGGTACACCCAGCAAACGAGTTTACTGTGAGCGCAGCAAATCCCTGACTTCCACAGAATGGGAACTGGTACATAACAATTCTTTGGATGTAAGCGGCGGACAGATTGAAGGACCCTGTATTTTCAAATTGAACAATGACGATGTAGAAAATGCAAAAATGATCGCTGGGTTGAAAAACTTTAACTTAACAGGCGATGATATTTACTGCCTGATGGCTGATATGACTGGCGTAACCATCTTCCCAGGTCTTTCAGATGATATCACTACCGGAAACTTTAATGTCCTGGGCACCACGAAATCTGCTGAAGTAGATGGCACCCCCCTTTATTCTATGCCGGAACCAGATGCCAGCCATGGTACAGTAATGCCAATTACAACTGAGGAATACAACAACCTGATTTTAAATAATGAAAAAGCAACGAAAGCGGATGCTGCACTTGCCGAACTTACCTTGGAGACAACCGAAGTGACTTCTGACCTGACGCTTCCTTCAAGTACCTCTAATGGCGCCACTGTTACCTGGGCTTCCTCCAATGAGGATCTTATTACCTCTGCTGGCAAGGTTACAAGACCAACAGATACAGATACCGAAGTGACACTCACTGCTACCATTACCGTGAAAGGCAATGATGTAGTCAGCGACGAGGTGAGAACCAAAAAATTTGAACTTACTGTGAAAAAAGCGGTAACTTCTTCCGATGAACTCAGTTCAATCGCAGATGCTGCACTTGCCGAACTTACCTTGGAAACAACTATAGTAACTTCTGACCTGACGCTTCCTTCAAGTACTTCTAATGGCGCCACAGTTACCTGGGCATCTTCCAATGAGAAGCTTATTACCCCTGCTGGTAAGGTGACAAGACCAGAAGATAAAGATACCGAGGTAACACTGACGGCTACCATTACCGTAAAAGGAACTGAGACAATCCCAGATGAAGTGAGAACCAAAAAATTCAAAGTTACTGTGAAAAAAGCAGGGCTTGATCCCAAGGAATTGAAGGAAAAAGCAGATGCTGCTGCGGCAGAGCTGAAACTGAAAACAACCACGGTAACTTCCAACCTGAAACTTCCCACAAGTACTTCCAACGGTGCAACTGTGACATGGAAATCATCCAACACTAAGTTAATCACCTCCACTGGCAAAGTGACACGCCCCAAGGATAAGGATACGAAAGTGACCCTGACTGCAACCATCACGGTAAAGGGAGATGACACAGTTCCAGATGAAGTGAGAACCAAAAAATTTACAGTTACTGTGAAAAAAGCGGTAATACAAAAATACAAAGTAAAATTTGACAGCAAAGGCGGTTCCAAAGTAAGCACCAAAACAGTTACAAAAGGTAACAAAGTTGCAAAGCCCAAGAATCCTACCAAAAAGAAATACACCTTTGCAGGCTGGTACAATGGTTCGAAAAAATACGACTTCAAAAAGCCAGTGACCAAGAATCTGACCTTGACTGCAAAATGGACCAAGGTAAAGGTAAGTACTCCAAAAACACCTACGTTAAAGAATAAGAAATCCAAACAGATCTCTGTTTCTTTCAAGAAAGTAAGCGGCGCTGCCGGATACCAGCTTACTTATACCACGGACAAAAAATTTAAAAAGGGCAAGAAAAACTTAAGCAGTACAAAGCCTTCCTTTACCATCAGGAAACTGAAAAAAGGAAAAACCTACTATATTAAGGTAAGAGCTTACAAGAAGGATTCCACCAAGAGCAAGGTATATGGAAGCTACAGCAAAATGAAATCCATTAAAATCAAGAAATAACCTGTGCGAACACACACTTTATTTTGAATAGGTGTTCTTCTATCAAAGATTGAGAGAATTCCTGGTAGAAGAAAAAGCCACCAAACTGAAGAAATACCCTCAGTTTGGTGGCTTTTTTCATCAGATAGGATTTGGGCCTGCCCACTTCACTCCATTACGGTTGGTGCTTAACAGATGTCCACCGGACATCCAGCACCTGCCAAAAGCTGGCAGATGGAGAACCCCTCCCTCCACTGATACAAATAAGTTACTCAACCCCTATAGAGGCGGGAACCATCCCTCATCTGATATATCGAATCAGCACATCGATTGCCCCGGCAACCAATAACATCCCCCCCAGCAGGTATGCTTTTAATTTATGCTCAAATCCTAAGCGATACCCGGTATATATCCCAACTACAACTGCTAGCACAGTCATCACAATTACCATTACCATTAAAACAGAAATTCTGCTTCCCAGAAATCCCAATGCAATTCCAGCCAAAAGCGTAAATAAACTGCTGCGCAAGTAACGGCAAAGAAAACCTGGGACATCAAAGATTTCCTCCCTGCGCTCCACAATCTGTTCATTTTTCCAAGCCTTCATAAAGAAACGGATTCCCAAGCAGAAAAAGATTACAGCGGCTGCCGCCTGCCCAAGAAAACTTTCTTTTGCCTGTATTCTTCCTTGGCATAAGAGTTGGGATAAAAAGTTTCCAATTCCTAACATAAGCATCTGACCTGCAGCCAATACTCCGCAAAATATTGCCAACTGCTTTTTTTCTATTTTTGCCATCAGCGACCCTTGGCATTCCATGCCGCCAAAAATATCAAGGGATATCCCAAATAGAATCACAAATACTTCCATCACACCCATAAAATCTCTCTCCTATGCCGCAGATTCTACTCTTCTTCTGCTTTGACTGCCTCTGTTCGGAAAATAAATTTTACCGAACCCTTCGTTCCTTTTGCTGCTTTTGTAAAAGTCTGATATTCTTTCCCTGCATTGATGACAGCTTCCAACTTATTTAACATGGTCTTCACATCCCCGTCATATGCATCCATCAGTTTTTGAATTCCTTCTTTATCAAACTTTACCATCCCATCCATCAGTTTATCGGAACCTTGTGCAAGTTTGCTCACACCGTCTCCAATCTGCTCTGCCGCACCAGAAAGTTTTGATGCTCCTTCCGTCAAGGCACCATTATTTGCCACCAATGCAGCAGCTCCATTTGTCAACTGGTTGATTCCATCTGTAAGCGCCGGCATACTGTCGCTCATTGTCTGTGTCCCCTGGCTCAATGCCTGCATACCTGTCACCAAGCTGTACCCGCTGGCTGCATCTGCCGTGTTGATTGCCGCGGAAATCTGTGCTTTTGTACTATCTACAGCGGTAAGGGTTGCTGCCTTTGCTGCTGTTTTTGCCGCTGTTTTTGCCGTGTCTGCCACTGCTGCACCCACAGTATCTTTTGCCCCGTCGGCAATCCCTGCCACAATCTGGGATGCTGTACTGTCCATTCCGGCTCTCAATGCCTCGTCTGCCATTGCCGCACTCACCGTCTGATTCACCAGCCCATCCACAGTCGCCTGAATCTGCGCTTTTCCCTCTTCAGATGCAAGGGCGGCATCAATCTGTTGTTCCACCTGCGCCATTTGAGCTTCCACATTGGATGCTACCAAACCATCAATATCCTGCTGTGCCACCAGCTCATTAATTTGAGCCTGCGCCTCAGAACCTTCTGTATTGACTGCCTCATTCACCGCATTGCAGATTGCTGCAACCGCCTCTGCATTTAGCAAGCCTTGATTCTCCTCTGCCATTGCCGCAGCCTGCTGTCCAATCACTGCCGATGTGACTCCAGACGTCACCTGCTGTGTTACCTGCTGCACCACTGCCTGGGTCACTGCCTGCACCACCTGCGGCTTATGTTCTGCCATCTGGTCTTTCTTTGCTGTTTCACCTGCAACCTGGGAATATGCTGTTTGCAGTACAGAGTCCAGGATCGTTTCTGTGTATGTTCCCAATCCTGCTGATACCTGATCCTTTGCTGTTTGATTCCCTGCGAGGCTTTCATAAAATGTAGAAGCCGCCTGGTTCTTGATTGCCTCTGTTCCTGAATTCTCATCCTGGAACGTAGTTTCAATCGCAGCATCCGCCTGGTCTGTGAGAGAGGCTTTTTCCTCATCTGTCATCTCAGCTTTCAATGTCTGGTCTAACTGTGCCACGCCTTGATTTAAGACTGCCGCACTGCCGTTAAGGGTTGCTACGCCGCCAACCAAAGTTCCAGAAGAACCTGAAAGTGTCTGTATTCCATCATTCAGTTGGGAAGCCCCGTCGGTATAACTGTTAATTCCATTTCTCAGGGTATCCGTACCAGATGTAAATTCTTTCATACTGTTTTTTAAAGTTCCAAGACCCTCGGAAAGTTCCTTGCTTCCAGAAACTAACTGCTTTGAAGAATCTGTCAGGGTATCCATATCATCCTCAAGCGCCGTGAGGTCAAAGGCTTCCGTCAGATCCCTGCCCTCTAACAAATCGTTGACAGCTATGCTCATCGTCATTTCTAATGAAAAATCCTTTACATCCGCCGTCACTTCCACATAATCTGGAATTTTTACCTTCTCATCTAAGTCTTCCTCTTCGATATCCAAACTTTCTTTCAACCCAGGCATCGCGACACCCACTGCAACTTTTCTGTTTCCATCAGAGATTACTCTTCCATTGGTGATCTCCACATTGCTGTAATCCTCTGGTAAAATCATTCCAGTCATTACGGTGAAGGGCACATATACCTCATGTTCTTCCCCTTCTACAATCTGGGTTGTCTTCTCATTGTTCGTATAGTCAAAACGAATGGTTACTTTCCCACTCTTTCCTGCAATCTGTTCTGGCTGCATCTCTTTCCCATCCAGAAAATAAGTAACTTTTTCTGTTATGGGAAGTTTTTTATCTGTAGTCCCCTGGTAATAGATATCATTGCCCCCTGCCTGCCAAGTAATTTTATCACCGCTCTGGGCAAAGGTCTCCTCTCCCTTCACATTTTTAATATCCTTCAAGTCAGAGGCGTCTTCCAGCGTCTCCTCACTATCTTTATTTTTCAGCCATTCACTGACAATCACATTTTTGGTGGAACCGTCTGCATTTGCCACTACATAAACTGTTTCCTCCTTTCCTGCATCCTCAACTTTTTCAGAAACAGACAACACTTTTTCCAACGTCTTTTTCAATTCTTTTTTACCAGCTTCACTGTCTTTTTGGGATTCTTCTCCCTCTTTTTTCTCCTTCTGGGCATGGACGGTAAATGCCCCTGTACCAACGCTGGTCCCCAAAACTGCAATGGCAACCGCACCTGCTGCTACCCGAATCATATATTTGTTTTGAAACTTTTTCTTTAACTCCAAATTCTTCATTATGATAACCTCCTATATTTAAAAAAATTTATGAAATCAGATTTACATTTTCCGTTTTCACTTTCTTATGCCTGCCGGGTCCAAAGTTTATACTGGTGGCACAAATCACGCCGTCAAATACCACAAACATTGCTGGAAGGATAAAAATTGCCACAAACATACTGATAATTGCCCCTCGTGACATGAGGGTACACAGCGCGCCTATCATATCAATTTTTGAATAAAATGCTACCCCTACGGTTGCAGCAAAGAAACTTAATGCACTTCCCACAATAGATGAAATAGAGGTGGACAGCGCAATCGTAATTGCCTCCGTCTTGTCAGCTCCGCTGCCACGCTCTTTCTTATAACGGGTTGTCATGAGAATCGCATAATCTACTGTGGCGCCCAACTGAATGGTTCCAATTACAACAGAAGCGATAAATGGAAGAACCGTTCCTGTGTATGCCGGGATGCCCATATTGATGAAGATTGCAAATTCAATTACAGATACCAAAATTATTGGCACGGAAATAGATTTAAAGGTTAGCAATATAATCAAAAATACGGCAACAATGGAAACTATGCTTACCACCTTGAAATCTTTATCTGTAATAGTGATCAAATCTTTGGTACAAGGTGCCTCTCCAATCAGCATCCCTTTTGAATCATATTTTTTTAAAATGGTGTTCAGCTCTGTAATTTGATTATTGACTTCATCAGATGCAATCTTATATTCAGAACTTATCATCATCATCTGATAATTGTCACTCATAAATTTTTCTTTTGCCTCTTCTGGAATCATCTCCATAGGCACTGCAGGTCCTACAACTGACTCCAGCCCCAGCACTGCTGATACACCATCCACCCCTTCCATTTCTTTTTTCAGATTTCCAACTTCTTTCTGTGACAGTTTACTGTCAAACAACAGGATATGTGTGGTATTCATCTGGAAAGTTTCATCCAATTTTTCATTTGCCTGGATACTGGACAATTCTTTTGGCAGCGTTCCTGCCAGGTCATAATAAACTCCTGTATGGGTATATCCATACAATGCAGGTCCTAACACAATCAAAAAAATTACCGCAAATAATTTATAATGCTTTACTACAAATGGTGCAATTTTTCCCAAATCTGGAATCAGGGGCTTGTGTTTTGTTTTTGAAATAGGTTTGTCAAAAATAAGGATCATAGATGGAAGCACAGTTACACAACATATGACTCCCAACAAAACTCCTTTTGCCATTACCACTCCAAGATCCATTCCAAGGGTAAATGTCATAAAACACAATGCCACAAATCCTGCCACCGTAGTGGTGGAACTGCTCAGCACAGATCCAAGGGTATTGGAAATTGCATGTGACATGGCACGCTTTTTATCATCTGGATAACGTTCCTGGTTTTCCTCATAACTGTGCCACAGGAAAATGGAATAATCCATAGTAACCCCTAACTGGAGCACAGCCGCCAATGCCTGGGTGATATAACAAATTTCACCAGAGAATATATTGCTCCCCAAATTATACAAAATTGCCATTCCAATACTCAGCAGGAAAAATACAGGAGCCAAAAAAGAATTCATGGTCAACGCAAGAATCACACAGGACAATGCACCTGCAATCGCCACATATGCCATCATCTCTTCGTTGCAGATATCTTTGATATCTGTGACTACTGCTGACATTCCACTGACAAAACACTGTTTATCGGCAAGTTTTCGGATTTGTTTGACTGCCTCCATGGTCTCATCCGATGACATTGATGTATCATACATCACCGCCATCATGGTATCGCTGCCTTTTACAAACGTATCCTTCACGTCCTGGGGCAGAATTTCCATAGGCACAGACAAATCTGCAATGGAGTCATACCAAATCACCGTCTTTACATGAGGAACCTCCTCGACCTTCTTACGCAGAGCAGACACATCCTTATTTTCCATTCCCTCTATGACGCAGATAGAAAATGCTCCCGTATTGAACTCATCCATCAAGATATCCTGTCCTTCCATCGTCTCAATATCTTCAGGCAGATAGGACAAAATATCATAGTTAATCCTTGTGTTTACAATTCCCAATACTGCTGGGAATAAAAGAAGTAAACTGACAAATAGAATCGGTATGCGCAGCTTTACAACGCTTTTTCCAAATTTTATCATTTTTCCTCTCACTCCTCTTACTCTTGATTTGTTTTGTCAAGAAAGAGTATAAAAAAAAAGACTGAATAAATAAATATTCAATCTTTTTTTCCTGTATAAACCACTGATACACATTTACAACTTTGTAGTTTGAAGAAAACATTTCTTTAAATTTGTCATGTTCTTGGAAAAGCTTTGGAGCTATCTGTTCCAGTTTCACCCCCTAAGTCTTGAAACTGGACTCAAAAAGCATTTGCTGCTATGCGCCTCTCCAAAGAAACCTGCTGTTATAACTCCTCAATCACTTCACTCATAGAACGAGTCATCATATAATTATAAATATCTGTGATTTCCCGCGGTTCTACTGTCATACCGCTCTTTATCCAGTTGACCACAACAAAACACATAGACTGGGCATAATACTGGGCAATATGCTCTGGTGTCAGCCAGGGATGCCGTTGTTTGCCCACTGGGCTCTTTTGCTGTATCACTTCCAACAGCAATTCCTCAATACATTTTTTCGTAATATCCTCAAAAGAATTCTGCCCCTCCAGCCTTACTGCCTTTTCATAGAATTCCTGTTCTGCCTTTACAGAAGTAAATACCAGCATCAGCCCCTCATCCACCATCCCTGCATGAATCAGAGGCCTTGTAGGCTCCAGGATCTGGGTACGGATAATCCACTCAAGCAGTTCGTATTTATCTTGAAAATGATTGTAAAAAGTGGGGCGGATCACCCCTGCCTTATCTGTAATTGCCTTAATCGTAATCTTTTCTATCGGCTGTCTGCAGGCAAGCTCTTTAAAACTTTCTGCCAACAGCGTATCAATCCTTTCCTTCTGTCCTGCCACATTCTCACATCCTGCTATACATTCAATTCCAGAATTGTCAGATTTCTGGCACTGTCATCTGATTTCAAGTCAATGATTTCTCCTGTTGGAATGACCTTTACCTTGGGTCTCAAGATAAATTCCTTATGATTCTCCATCACCACCGCTGTTCTGCCATCTGACAAACTTACCTCGCATCCCACTGGATATACGGCGATCTTACGCATAAATACATCTACCAGTTCTGGGTCAAATTCTGCCCCTGCATTCGCCATGATATATTCCACCGCCTCAGAAGGAGGCACTGCCTCGTGATAAGGAAGCCTGGAAGTCAGCGCATCATACACATCTGCCAACTTGATAATCCTAGCATAAATGGGAATTTCCGAACCTGATTTGCGCAAAGGATAACCGCATCCGTTATACCATTCATGATGTTCTAGTACACTATCATAAACCTCCGGCAGAAAATCAAAATTTTCCTTCAAAAATTCATAGCCTAATTTTGGATGCTGCACAATCATAATCCTCTCTTCTTCCGTCAGGGCACGCTTTACATTCAGCACGTCTTCCTCCACAAAACGCTTTCCCACATCATGAAGCAAGGCTGCGGTAGTCAAAATGTCCAGCTCTTCCTGATTCATATTACATGCCGCGCCAATCATCGTGGAGAGTACGGCAACATTTACAGAATGAAAATATACATAATCGTCGTAAGTCTTTATGTCCAGCATATTACACATGACTTCTCCATTATTCAGCACGTCCTCCATAACATTCATCACAATCTCCTGAAGATTATGCTGTTCCATGGGAAGATTTTTGTTATCCAAAAACAGGTCATGAACCATTTTCAATGCTTCACGCTTTAACTCTGGGCGAACTACCTCTGTAATCCGCAGATCCTCTGTAAATTCATCATCAATATAAATACCTGGAAAACCCAGCCTCAGCAATTCCTGTAACGAATCATTATTCAGAACTAAATGCCTGCTCATAAGCAGTTTTCCTTCCCCGTTGTAGATATCCTGCCCCAAAGCCATCCCTGTCTCTACTCTCGTCATAGGCATATAACGCATATCCCGTAACCTCCTGTCTACTTTTTATCATTATTCTGTGTTTCCTTCTGTGCCCGTTTACATCGGTACATCTGCTCATCTGCCCGCCCAACGGTATCCTGCAGATTCATATCAGTACTTCGGTTATATTTCGCAAAACCAGAAGCAATCTGCATAAAATCTTTTACTTGCGTACCACGCAGATTTGCCAGCCAGTCACACATCTGTTTTCTCTTTTCTTCATAGATCTCTTCTGTGATAGAACCCGAAATCAGGCAGAATTCATCTCCGCCTATTCGGTAAATTTCCCCTATGTCACCAAACACATCCCGGATAATCTCACTGCCAGTAATAATATAACAGTCCCCCATCCCATGCCCATAAAGGTCGTTCATCCGTTTCAGATTGTTCAAATCAAACATTACCACGCCATATTCCCTAAAATCCTTGCTATGTATCTGGTGAAGGTCCATCTCAAAACATTTACGATTTTTCAGAAGGGTAAGACCATCCAGCGCTGCTTCTTCCCGAATTGCCTCCGCTTGTTTTCCTACCTGGATCAGTTTGACAGAATCATTCAAAAACTGTTTCGACAATACAAAAATATAGAGCAGGCAGCCAATTCTGGAAAAATAAGCCGCATCATCATAAAAACTATAATAATAATTCAAGGCATCCAAAATCACACATAAACTGACCACACCAATACAAACCACATTGAGCCAAAATTTCTTGTCTTGTTCAAATGTTTTGCCGCCTTCTCCCGACCTTGCAAGTATTCCAAGCACAATCACTGTCACAGCAACAGAAATCCCTAATATATGGGTAAACCATAGGGTCTGCCGAAAATCAAACCAGCCAAAACACTGCCCCAGAAAACTCCCTGCAAAATCCAGCACGCTTACCCATGCAAGCACGTTCATCCACTGTCTGTTTTTCTTATTATACACAATATCCAAAAAATAGATCATCGGCAATGGCATAAGCTTCAGGCTCATTATGGTAATATGGTTACATAAAAGCTCCCTGCCAAACATCAGCATTGGAATCTGTGTCTCAAATGCCGACCATACCGCAAAATGGATTGTAAAAAGCCCCAGCCAGGGAATCCCCCGGTGAAAATGCATTTTTCTCCCAAGGGTAAACCACCCAGCCACCAGTATCAGCCCCATTGCAAACAAAACAAAACTGATTAGCAATGATAAACATTTGCTTTTCATCTGGTTGATTAAAATGGTAAACTGCCTGCCATAAACAAATTTTGGAATGTTTACATATCCAGAATGATAACAATTGGTTAATTTTACTTCCAACATTTTTCCAGAATATTCTTCTGATAACTGGACAAAATTCCAACAATTTCCCGGTGTCCTGCTCTTTACCCAGGAAGGCGCCTTTCGTTCATAAACCATTTTTCCTTCTATAAAAACCTCCACCAATTGGTGGGAAGTATAAAATCCAATAGAAGTAAAACATGCCGTATTTTCCGGCAGCCGTTTCTGTAAAACAACTTCTTTTGTATTCCCTGATACTTGGATAGATTCTGGAAGTATCTCATATTTTATGGTATCTTCCCCTGCATAGACCCAGTCCTGATCATAGGACATATCTTCTGCAATATCAGATATTACCCTGTCACTCCGATAGAAGAACAGTACCAATATAATAAACAAAATTGCCGTTATGATTTCCACCAGATGAACTCTCAAAATTTTCACTGGCCCCATCCTTTCGGTTTCGCTATTATTTTCTTACTATATTTTTTTATTTTAACATATTTTCAGAAAAAGTAAAATACTTCTACCAACAAAAAGACGGAAATCAATTTTCAAAAAATTATTAAGGATATTTTGAAAATCACACAACTCTGTAAGATGTTCCAGTGGCATGGCAAGGTGCACTTGGCTTACCTTGCGGCACGGCAAATGTTATGGTGCCTACCCTTGGAACATAAACGATAGCTCTTTCTAAATTTTTTATAAATTATCCTTCTAAGATTAAAATTCTCTCCCATCTGTGATGAAGCCAATTAAAAATAAAAGGAAAGGACAAGGTAGTATATTTTGGCTAAAAAAGAAAAACCTTTTAAAACGGAAATTGTAATGAACGCCCCAATGGCTGACACGATACGCTATGGAAACGACAGGGCGGAATATTATAAAAGGGCATAGGAACAAGAAAAAACAAAAAACCAAGGCTTGGAATAATTATTAGACGTTTCACATAAAAGAGAATTGTTGTTTCATAAAGAATATATAAAAACAAACAAAAAATACGACGACGCTGTATCAAGATGCGCCCAAACATTACGTGCAAAACAAGATTAGCAGGTCTGTGGCATTAAAAAAGAAACAGGACATGGAACTTTCTTAACAAAGAATTTTTCATGTCCTGTTTGATATTCTTCTATTGCCACAGCATAAGAAAACAGCCTGCGCAGAATCTCAGTCATGCGGTACTGACCGTAACCAAGCGGAGGGCGGATTTGTTTTTGTAAGCAGGACTGGTTCGTAGCCCTGCCACAAGAACGCCGATGGCATTCTTGAATCCAATATCAAATCTCTGTATACCTTCTCTTTTCCCTGCATTGTCTGCCATACAGGCGTCTTCGATGGATCTGCCAATCTCTGGCGTACACCAACGTATACATTACCAAAGCCGTAATACATCCTGTGATTACATCAAATACAGAATGCTGTTTTAAAAACATGGTAGATGCTACAATTAAAATCATCAATACAAAGGAACCTCTCCGAATCCATTTTTTCTCTCGTAATTGCTCACTGTGAATCACAGACAGATGGACTCCAATGGAATTATATACATGGATGCTTGGAAACAGATTCGTGGGCGTATCTACAATATACAGCCCCTTCACCAAGGTAATAAAAATATTATCCCTCTCAAACACCCTCGGACGCAGGTAATGTCCATTTGGATAAAATGTAGAAATCAGCAAAAACACTGTCATTCCCACAAATAAAAAAATACACAGCTTATAAAAATCCTGGGCATTTGTGAAAAACAAATACACCATTGCAAGCGCCACATACCCGAACCACAATAAATATGGCACAATAAAAACTTCCACAAAAGGAATATAATCATCCAGCGCCATATGAACGACATGAAAACGTCTGGTTACAGTGTGCTCTAAATATGCAAACCACGCCATATAGAAAAACAAGTATGATAAAATCCACCCATGCCGGTATCGATAGAAAAACTCCTTTAATTTTTCTTTCATATGACCACCTTTTACCCTTTATTATTTCTATTTTATACATTATCAAGCTGCATTATAGCACAGGAAGTACGAAGAAACAATGAAATTTTTGGTACGACATATCACTTCACGATTGACTTTTATACAATTTGATGATAATATTTCGTTAATGTTATAAAAAATTGGGTAGAGTGACAAAAACATATTTTTTACCTCCAAACCAGTTTTTAAACATTAAACTGTTAGGAAAGAGTAATTTCCAATTATTTTTGTGCAAATTGTCTATTCCAACAGAATCGCAAAATTTTTTGAACTAAAATTAAAACATAGGAGGGTATTATGGGACGTTTTACATTACCAAGAGATTTATATCACGGAAAAGGTTCACTGGAAGAACTGAAACATTTAAAGGGGACAAAAGCTATCATTGTAGTTGGAGGCGGCTCCATGAGACGTTTCGGTTTTCTTGACCGCGCAGTTGGCTATCTGGAAGAGGCTGGCATGGAAGTTGCTTTATTTGAAAATGTTGAACCCGATCCAAGTGTAGAAACTGTAATGAAAGGCGCAGAAAAAATGCGGGAATTCCAGCCAGATTGGATTATCTCTATGGGAGGCGGTTCTCCCATCGACGCTGCAAAAGCAATGTGGGCATTTTATGAATACCCTGACACGACATTTGAAGATCTGATTACCCCGTTCAGCTTCCCAACCTTAAGGACAAAGGCAAAATTCTGTGCCATTCCTTCCACATCTGGAACTGCAACAGAAGTAACCGCTTTTTCTGTAATTACGGATTATGAAAAGGGTATCAAATATCCCCTTGCAGATTTTAACATCACTCCCGATGTAGCCATTGTAGATCCAGCCCTTGCTGAAACTATGCCTAAAAAATTAACTGCACATACAGGTATGGATGCCATGACCCATGCCATTGAGGCATATGTCTCCACACTCCACTGTGATTACACAGATCCTTTGGCATTACATGCAATTAAAATGATCCATCAGGATTTGAAAGCCTCCTTTGACGGCGACATGGAGGCAAGGGACCGTATGCACAATGCACAGTGCTTAGCTGGTATGGCTTTCTCCAACGCATTACTTGGAATCGTTCATTCCATGGCACATAAAACTGGAGCGGCATACAGCGGCGGGCATATCGTACATGGCTGCGCAAACGCCATGTATCTTCCCAAGGTAATCAAATACAATGCAAAGAATCCAGAAGCAGCCACACGTTACGCAGAAATTGCTGCTTTTATCGGTTTAAAAGGTGATTCCACCAACGCATTGGTGGATGCCCTGATTGCAGAACTGAACTCTATGAATACTTCCCTGGAAATCCCATCTTGTATTAAAGATTATGAAGGCGGAATCATCGACGAAAAAGAATTTATGGATAAACTTCCTGATGTTGCAAAACTGGCGATTTCTGATGCCTGCACCGGTTCCAACCCCAGGATCCCAACACCGGAAGAAATGGAAAAACTATTAAAAGCCTGCTTCTATGATGAAAAGATTGACTTTTAACTCCATCTGCCTATTAGTGTTCCCCTTTACAAGTGGTGCTTGGTATGCAACAAGTGGAGTCAATCGTCTTCCAATGCCATAGATTGCTTTTACAAGTGATGCTTGATACTACACATTCAATTGAGTAAGAAGAAAACTTAATTGGGTGCCGCAATCAGGAAAAACATACAAGATATCCCTACATAATGTGAAACCTCTATATCTTGCATGTCATTTTCCTATTGTGGCACCCAATTTTTATGATTTGACGCAGCAAACCCATGACTTTCGTTATACCAAAAGCTACACCATGATACCATTCGGCGTGTTATAAGGTATGGGATGAATATACAAAGCTTATTTCAGTTTGCCATGCGTACAATCCCGCATCAAATTAACCCAAACGTCGCCCACAGGAACCACCTAACATGTCCTATTTCCTTCCGCAGCATTGTTTATATTTTTTGCCGCTTCCACAAGGACATGGATCATTGGGATATACTTTTGCATTTTTACGTTTCTTAGGACCTTTCTGCAAAGACTCGTCACGGTTCGTCCCTGTCACCTTTGCCACCTGCTCACGCTCCACTTTCTGTTCTATCCTTACATGGAACAGCAGACGTATGGTATCTTCCTGGATATTGGCAATCATACCATCAAACATATCATAGCCGCTCATCTTATACTCTACCAATGGGTCACGCTGTCCATATGCCTGTAAACCAATTCCCTGCCGAAGCTGATCCATATCATCAATATGGTCCATCCATTTACGGTCAATGGTCTTTAATAATACCACACGCTCCAACTCACGTACAGCCTCCGGCTCTGGAAACTCTGCTTCTTTCATTTCATATGCTTTCACTGCCTGTTCCTTTAAACGGTGCTTCAATTCATTGGAACGAATATTCTCCACATCTTTCGCTTTCACGGGCTCCAAAGGAATAATCGGCAAAAGAAGCTGGTTCAACTCGTTGAGATCCCATTCTTCACTCTCCTGATCTGCAGAAATACAAGTATCCACCGTATTTTCCACCCGGTCAGTAATCATTTTATAGATCACATCCCGCATACTCTCGCCGTCCAGTACACGGCGGCGTTCTGCATAGATAATCTCTCGCTGCTCGTTCATAACCTGGTCGTATTCCAACAGGTTTTTACGAATGCCGAAGTTATTGCTCTCAATTTTCATCTGTGCTTTTTCAATAGCGCTGGTCAGCATCTTATGCTGAATCTGTTCGTTTTCTGGAACTCCTAAAGTATTGAACATATTCATCAGTTTTTCTGAACCAAACAGACGCATCAAATCGTCTTCCAGTGAAATAAAAAATTGGGATTCTCCGGGATCACCCTGACGTCCAGAACGTCCGCGGAGCTGGTTATCAATACGCCTGGATTCATGGCGCTCTGTACCAATAATTTTAAGACCGCCGGCAGCCTTGGCGCTGTCATCCAACTTAATATCCGTACCACGGCCAGCCATATTTGTGGCAATGGTAACTGCTCCGTGCTGTCCAGCCTCTGCCACAATCTCTGCCTCAATTTCATGGAATTTCGCATTTAAAACCTTATGTTGGATCCCCCGCCGCTTTAACATGCCGCTGAGCAGCTCAGATGTCTCAATCGTAATTGTACCTACCAACACAGGTTGTCCCTTTTCATGTGCTTTCTCAATTTCATCCACTACTGCATGGAATTTTTCTTTTTTCGTCTTATACACTGCATCCTGGAGATCCTCACGCTGTACCGGCTTATTTGTGGGAATTTCAATTACATCCATTCCATAGATATCCCGGAACTCCTTTTCCTCAGTCAAAGCCGTACCTGTCATTCCCGCTTTCTTATTGTATTTATTAAAGAAATTCTGGAATGTAATGGTGGCAAGGGTTTTACTCTCCCGTTTCACCTTCACATGTTCCTTCGCCTCAATCGCCTGGTGCAAGCCATCAGAATAACGGCGCCCCGGCATAATACGACCTGTAAATTCATCTACAATCAAAACTTTCTCATCCTGTACCACATAATCCTGGTCACGGAACATCAAGTTATGGGCACGGAGCGCTAAAATCACATTATGCTGGATTTCCAGATTTTCTGCATCTGCAAGATTCTCAATATGGAAAAAATTCTCAACTTTCTTTACGCCCTCTGCCGTGAGGTTTACCACCTTATCTTTCTCATTTACAATAAAGTCCCCTGTCTCCTCTTGTTCCACGCCCATAATGGCGTCCATTTTGGAAAATTCCGGCATATCTTCGCCCCGTACAAGCTGCCGTGCAAGGATGTCACATGCCTCATACAAGCTGGTGGATTTACCGCTTTGCCCTGAAATAATCAATGGTGTCCTTGCCTCATCAATCAATACAGAATCCACCTCATCAATAATGGCAAAGCTCAGATCCCGCTGCACAAGCTGTTCTTTGTAGATTACCATATTGTCACGCAAGTAATCAAACCCCAGTTCATTATTTGTCACATACGTAATATCACAATTATATGCCTCCCGGCGCTCATCATTATCCATAGAGTTTAATACAACACCTACGGTCAGCCCCAGAAACTCATGCACTTTTCCCATCCATTCTGCATCACGGTGTGCCAGGTAATCATTGACTGTAACGATATGCACCCCTTTGCCCTCAAGGGCATTCAGATATGCAGGCAGTGTAGATACTAATGTCTTTCCTTCACCTGTCTTCATCTCCGCAATACGCCCTTGATGCAAAATCACGCCACCGATCAACTGTACACGGTAATGTTCCATACCCAGGGTTCTTCTGGCTGCCTCCCGGACAGTTGCATAAGCTTCTGGAAGAATTTGATCTAACGTCTCCCCTTCTTCCATTCTCTTCTTGTATTCTTTTGTCTTGTCTCTTAACTGTTCATCGGTCAGCTCCATCATAGACGGACGGTATGATTCGATCTTATCCACAATCGGATAAACTCTTTTCAATTCCCGTTCACTGTGTGTGCCAAACATTTTGTTTATAATACCCATATATAATGCTCCTATTTCTTTCTGACAGATTCCTGCCACACTTCTTATCCCGTTTTCACGGACAACTTCTTACATTGTAACACTTTCCCCCTCTTTAAACAATACATAAACCAGTGAACGAATTATGAATTTTCTATGAAATCCCCTTCTATATCGTTTTTTTTCATGATATAATGTATGAAAAGAGCAAAGGGTAATGGGAACATCCGTTTTTGGAGAAATGGTTTGCAAGTACGTACCCGCTGTTACCTGCTGCATCATAATTATGAAAGGAGATTACATATGAGCTTTTTATATAAGACCAGGGGAACCTGTTCCACAATGATTGAAGTAGAATTAGATGGCAATATTGTAAAAAATGTAAAATTTACTGGTGGATGCAATGGCAATTTACAGGCAATTCCCAAACTGGTAGAAGGAATGACAGTCGAACAGGTGGAACAGAAAATCAGCGGCATTTCTTGCAACGGGCGAGGTACCTCCTGCGGTGACCAGC
This sequence comes from uncultured Lachnospiraceae bacterium, assembly GCA_951801955.1. Taxonomy (GTDB): domain Bacteria; phylum Bacillota; class Clostridia; order Lachnospirales; family Lachnospiraceae; genus Petralouisia. The sequence goes on along the minus strand of CATOOV010000016.1, from coordinate 15,332 downwards.
TTGCCAAAGCCTGCCGCGCAGCTTATGAAGCTTCTCTCTAGGAGATTTCTCTTTTCCAATAAACACTGGTACCATAAAAAGAAGTGCTAACACCTCTTTTTATGGTACCATTTTATCATTGCCATAAAATCCTTATCTAAATTAGAATTCATTTTACCTTTTTCTTAACATTTTATTTCATTGCCTGAAATGTTTTCCTTGTCCATCTGAGTTATAAATTTTCAGAATATTCTTATGCTTATTTATTTGGTTTCAGTTATAAGCATGTTTAATAGAAAATTTTCAAAAAAACAGTTGACTTTTAGGTTTATGTTAGATATAATAAACTCATCAAAACAAACAAGACAATATTAACAGAACAGGAGGTAGAGACCACCGAAAACAAAGCGAACTACCCCATAATCTAAGAAAGAGAGGTATAGTCCACCAAAGTATTTAAATTAGTTTCCCTCTGATATACACAGAGGTACAAGAAAAGTTACAATAAGTTCTTTCGTAAATTTTTACAGATGCAAATAACGGATATAGGGTTTTAAGACGATACATCTGGTTACTGCTGATAGGAAACAGGATTTCTGGAATGGGAAATTACAATAAGGTTCTTATCCCAGTTGATAGTAACTGAATTCTGGAAGATTTCAATAACTGTGGATGGTTTCTATCAAGATAGAAGTTTTCACATACAGATGAAAAATAACAAAGTATTATCGACGCGTAAGCATCCGACCTTGTATTTTCGGAATGGAGAAATCAGGGGGATCCTCACAGATACTGGATAATCGAAATGAAAGCGATATGGAAGAAATTTGCAAATGTAACGATTTCTAAAAGAATTTAGACACCTTACAAAAGAAATCAAGGAACTTTCGGAAGAAGCCCTGGACAGAGATTAAGAAAAAGAGAATCGTATGGCTGACCGATTTGGAAATAATCCATTTTCGGTACATACAAGGAATTCAGTGGTAAGAAAATTTCAGAAGGAAGACCTGAGGTTTCGGAAAGAATGAGGTATAGTCCCATGGACAGCATAGTTTAGAAGGCTGCATCAGATGATTTAAGATCGGTGCAGCCTTCTTCATTAATTTGAAGAACGCCATCAGCGTTCTTGCTGCGGAGTACAGGCAACCCTGCTAACAAAAACAAATCCGCCCTCCAGTTTGCCAAACACTTTTATCTCAAATTCTATCAGATGGGAGACAATCTTAGCACTACTTAAAAACGCGCGCCCCACACCTGATATCGTCAACAACTAATAAGCTTTCCCCCAGTATACCAATTTATGTGCAGGTTTTCCACAGCACACGCAGACATCTGAAATTGCCTCTTGATCTTCCAATGGCATACAACGTGAAGTCGCCGTAGTTTCTTCTTTAATCTTGTTTTCACATTCCACATCGCCGCACCACATAGCCCGGATAAACCCTGGTTTATGTTCTACGCTGTCCTTGAATTCTTCATAAGATTTCACATCTGAAATATGGGAATCCAAATGTGCCTTGGCACGTGCGAACATATCATCTTGCATGGATTTCAGCAGCCTTTCTGCTGTCTGCGCTACCTGTTCCAATACACATACCGTTTTTTCCCTGGTATCTCTGCGCACCAAAATACACTTTCCTGCTTCCAGATCTTTTGGACCGATCTCCAAACGAATAGGAATACCACGCATTTCCTGTTCAGAAAACTTCCATCCAGGACTCTTTTCACTATCGTCCATCTTTACACGTATGCCCGCGTTTTTAAGAACTTCTTTTAATTCCTCTGCTTTCTCCAAAATACCTTTTTTATGCTGCTGAATCGGAATGACCATAACTTGTGTAGGTGCAATTTGAGGCGGCAGTACCAATCCAGAATCATCTCCATGTACCATGATGATGGCACCGATCAAGCGAGTCGTCATTCCCCAAGAAGTCTGGTGCACATACTGCAGTTTATTATCCTTATCTGTATACTGAATACCAAAGGCTTTTGCAAACCCATCTCCAAAATTATGGCTGGTACCAGATTGGAGCGCTTTGCCGTCATGCATCAACGCTTCAATTGTATAGGTTGCCTCTGCACCCGCGAATTTTTCCTTTTCTGTCTTTTTTCCGCGGACAACTGGCATAGCAAGCACTTCCTCACAGAAATCTGCGTACAGGTTCAGCATCTGTATGGTACGCTCTTCGGCTTCCTCTGCCGTCGCATGTGCCGTATGCCCCTCCTGCCACAAAAATTCCCTGGAACGCAGGAAAGGCCTGGTCTCCTTTTCCCAACGCACGACCGAACACCACTGGTTATAACATTTTGGCAGATCCCTATAAGATTGGATATCATTTGCATAGAAGTCGCAAAATAATGTCTCAGAAGTGGGTCTTACACACATTCTCTCCTGCAATGGATTTAATCCGCCATGGGTAACCCAAGCAACTTCTGGGGCAAACCCTTCGACATGGTCTTTCTCTTTCTGAAGCAAGCTCTCTGGAATAAACATAGGCATATAGACATTTTCTACACCTGTTTCTTTAAATCTTCGATCTAACTCACTCTGAATATTTTCCCATAAGGCATAACCTGCCGGCTTAATTACCATGCACCCTTTTACACTGGAATAATCAATCAATTCTGCCTTTTTTACTACATCTGTATACCACTGCGCAAAATCAGTATCCATAGATGTAATGGCTTCTACTAATTTTTTGTCCTTCGCCATAAATTCATTCTCCTTTCAAACATGTTCATTATTAGGAACGTTCAAAGAACTTTCCTAAATATAGAAAAAACGCCGGAATCCCAAGCCCCATAGGGACCGGAATTCCGGCGGTACCACCCTGATTAATGTATATCTACATTCTCTCAAATACCTTAACGCGGTAACTCGGCGTATTTTCATACGCGGCTCCAAGGTGGGTTCCGAATATTGGTATGAGAAATCTCTCAGCATTGATCTCCTCTCTGTGCATATTCCTATCCGTACTATTCCTCTTCAACACCTAGCTTTATATTACTTATTCAATGTACTGATTATTTTATTCCTATTTTTTCAAATTGTCAAGTAAATTTCCCGAATCAAAATATAGGAAAGAGGACCCAAGGCAAAGCCCCATAATCCATAAATCCCAAGCCCCACATACATACTGACAATTACAGATAAGGGATGCATTCCCAATTTATTTCCCAAAAGCTTTGGTTCAAGAATTTCCCTCATCAGGCTACATATGGTGTATATCACCGTATAAATTGCTGCCAGCATATATTTTCCCTGCAGCACTTCAACAACAGCCCAGGGAACAAAAATAGTCCCTGTTCCCAAAAAAGGCATGGCATCGCAAATCCCAATCCCGCAGCCTGTCAGAAGTGCATAGTCATTTCCAGACAGATACAGCCCTGCCACACAGACAACTGTAATTGAAATCATAATGATAAACTGTGCCTTTATATATGCGCCGCCTGCCTCATAAGTTTTGCGGCAAACCTTAAGCCCAATCCTGCCAATTGGATGATTCTCAAGGGAGGAACGGATTTTTTGATAATCTTTCAGAATCAGAATTGTACTGATAATCACCACAAAACAAATTCCCAAACAAATAAACAAATTTTTGGCATAAGATATCGTTCCATTCATCACTAGGGGAAGCACATTGGTGCGCATATGCTGCATCAAGCCTGGAAGCTGCTTTGTCATTCCATCCTGAATGGAATCTGCCTGTATTCCAGTCAAGATTTCAACTTGGCAGCAACATTCCCGAAAAAAACTACCTGCCTGCTCTTTGTATACCTCCAAATTGTCCACAACATTTTTTACCTGTTCTAACAGTATTTTTAAAAATATTCCCAACAGGACTCCCAACAGGACAAACAAAAGCCCCACCAGAAGCATTGACCAGATACTTCTTTTCCATTTTAATTTTTCTTCTAATTTTTCCACCAGCGGATTTAAGAGTTTTGCCAATAAAAAGGCAATAAAAAAGGGAAGTACCAGGGGCAGCAGCCAGCGGATGCTGGCGTAAACTGCCAGAGTAACTCCCAAAAGTTTTCCTATCTTCCGCGCACTATTCTTCACTTCATTCTGCATGGAATCAGTATGTACGGATTTTCTTTTTTTATACCTGTTGTAAGCTGGGCAAGACCATTGGATGCGATTGCATACTTGAAAAAACAGGCTCAACTTGCAATCATTCTCATGCCTCCCATTGAGAAAACGCTGCTCCTTTTGGTTTGACGGTAAACTCCATGGATTCTCCAGTTCCAGGATGGAAAAATGAGAGCTTGACAGAGCACAATCCCACCGGCAGATATCCAGCAGTACAGTTTGGATTATATTTCTTATCACCCACCAAGGGATGACCAGCATGTGCCATTTGAACTCGGATTTGATGATGGCGCCCCGTGTGCAATTTTATTTCCAACAGGCTGATTGGCACATTCAAAGAATTCTCTTCCTGGTTGTCTAACATGCCTGCTTTGCCTGGCTCCTTTTTCGGATGCCATACTTTTTTTACTTTAAAAGAGAGTTTCGCCTTTTTTGCCCCTATGGTATCTTTGGAGACAACCTGGGAAGTATTTTTCTTTCCATCCCGCAAAAGATAATTCTCAAATTCACCATGTGAAGGTTCAAAAATTCCTTCTGCAAGGGCAATATAATATTTGTCCATATTTTTTTCCCTTGACTGCCTGCTCAACGCAGCCGCGGCTTGTTTCGTCCTGGCAAACACCATAATCCCCTCAACTGGCTGGTCCAGACGGTGTACAATATAAATATCTGTACGTTCCTTTTTGCCGGCAAAATAATTGGACAGAAGGCTTACCATATCCAACTGTCCAACTTTCGCCGTCTGTACTGGAGTACCAGGCATTTTGTGACAGACTACTAATTCACGATCCTCATAGATAATTTCTATTTTATCCTTCATCTATTATACCTTAAACCGATATCCAACGCCCCAGATTGTCTCAATATATTGTGGCTTTGCCGTGTTGACTTCAATTTTTTCCCGGATCTTTTTAATATGCACTGTGACTGTGGCGATATCACCTACGGATTCCAGATCCCATATCTGGCTGAACAATTCTTCCTTACTAAAAACACGATTGGGATTCTGCGCCAAAAATGCCAGCAAGTCAAATTCCTTGGTGGTAAATTGCTTTTCTTCCTCATTGACCCAGACACGGCGCGCCGTTTTATCAATTTTAAGCCCCCGAATTTCAATCATATCATTTTCCTGTATATTACTGTTGATCAGCCTCTCATACCTGGAAAGATGTGCTTTTACCCTTGCCACCAGCTCACTGGGAGAAAAGGGCTTGGTAATGTAATCATCTGCACCCAGACCTAACCCTCGAATTTTATCAATGTCATCTTTTTTTGCTGATACCATCAAAATAGGGGTATTTTTGTTTTCCCGGATTTTTTTACATATTTCAAAGCCATCCACACCAGGGAGCATTAAATCTAATATAAACATATCAAACTCTTCACTCAATGCCCTGGCAAGCCCCTGATTTCCATTATTCTCAATCTCTACTGTAAAGCCGCTCAATTCAAGATAATCCTTTTCCAGATCCGCAATTGCCTCTTCATCTTCAATAATCAATACTTTACTCAATTTATTACCTCCTGATATTTCCGAATCACAAAATACATAATGGTCCCTGTGCCCTCTTTGCTGTTCGCCCAGATTTTGCCACCATGGTCTTCTATGATTTTTTTCACAATGGACAGACCTATCCCGCTTCCTCCAGTAGACGAATTGCGGGAGGCATCCGTTCGGTAAAACCGATCAAAAATATAAGGCAGATCTCTTGCTGCTATCCCTTTCCCATTATCTTCTATCTCCACCTGGATAAAGTCTCCCACATCCCGGATTCGGATATTGATAAATCCTTGCTGCTTATCCAGGTACTTGATAGAATTGCTGATAATATTATTGATTACACGCCGTAGCTGTTCTGGATCTGCAATAATCAACACATCTTTGTCTGCATAATCAATATAATTCAGCCTGATATTTTTCGCTTCCAGATCTAAGCCCACTTCCTCCACACAATCATCAAAATAATCTGCCACATTGATACGGCTGAAGTTATAAGGAATCCGGTTGGTATCAATTTTCGAATACAAGGTAAGTTCGTTGATCAGCATATCCATCTCATTCGCCTTATTATAGATAGTGCGGATATACTTGTCCTGCTTCTCAGGGGTATCGGCAACACCATCCATAATCCCCTCCACATAACCCTTGATCGCGGTGATGGGCGTTTTTAAATCATGAGAAATATTGCTGATTAGTTCCCGATTTTCCTTTTCTCCCGTTAATTTTTCTTCCTCTGATTCCTTTAAGCGGAGACGCATTTCCTCAAAATTCCGGCACAGTTCTCCAATCTCGTCTTTCCCGTCTGCCTCAATGGTAAAATCCAAATTACCTGCTTTAATATTCTGCGCGGCAACCTGAAGCTTATGAATGGGATTGATAATCCCTTGATAAATCCAAACCGTCAGCATCCCGGCTGTAAATATTAAGATTAGAAAAATGGAAATCATCATATCCAGCAAAATACCCTTAATATCTGGAAGCAACCGTTCCATGGAAGTAATAATAAAAACGCTTCCCTTACTACCGTTTGTAAAGGAAAAATCAATTTGTTTGATCAGTGCCTGTTCTTCTCCTTCCATATAAAAACCAGAACCTGCGCTCTGTAAGACATCGCTGTCATACTCTGGAAGATTTTCTCTGAGGGAATCTTCCGCTTCTTTGCTTCCCTCATAGACCAGCTTGTCTTCCTGCCTGACAATCAGATAAGAATATTTTCCATCCAGCTCCCGATTAATTTCATCCAGATATGCCTGATCCTCCAATTTTTCAGGGGCTTCTTTTGCCACCTTCTGAAGTTTTTCGTAAGTAGATTTTGTAAAATGGCTGAGAACTTTAAAAGAATTTACAAAATAATCATAAGCATTCCCATCCATCTTGTATATCTGGCGTATCGCTTTCATCTGGTGCTGACCAAATCCCCAAACAGTAGCCCCCGCCAACAACACTGGCACCACTATGATAATAAAAAAAGAAATAATCAGCCGGGTTCGTAATTTCATAGAGATTCCTTCATTCCGTATTTTATAATGATAGCCTATATTATACCAGCGTTCGGAACAAAATCCTATGTAAAATTTCTAAAAAATCTAAAATTTGTGTAAAGTGTTCCTGACAACCCAATGCCTTTACGCTTCATCTATTGCTTTTCCAATGTCATGGCGCATATACTTATGATCAAACTCCACCCATTCTGTTGCCTTATAAGCATTGGTCCTGGCTTCTTTCAGGTCGTTTCCCTTTGCAGTAATCCCTAAAACCCTGCCTCCGTTTGTAACAATTTTTCCATCTTTCAAAGCGGTACCAGCATGGAAACAGTAATAGCCTTCCTGGAAATCGAACTTCTCCAAACCTGTGATCTCAAATCCTTTCTCATAGGATACCGGATAACCATCTGAGGCAAGTACCACGCAGACTGCTGCATTTTCCTCAAACTGCAGGTCAATTTCATCCAGCCTGCCATCCACACATGCTTCCATTACCTCAATCATATCATTTTTCATGCGCGGCAAAACCACCTGTGCCTCTGGATCGCCAAAACGTGCATTGTATTCCAATACCTTTGGTCCTTCCTCTGTAAGCATCAGCCCAAAGAAGATAATTCCCACAAAGGGACGCCCTTCTGCAGCCATGGCATCCACAGTTGCCTGATAGATATGTTTCCTACAAAATTCATCCACCTGTTTGGTATAAAATGGACTGGGTGAAAAGGTTCCCATCCCTCCGGTATTCAGTCCCTGGTCGCCGTCTTTGGCACGTTTATGGTCCTGCGCTGAGGACATAATTTTAATGCTCTTCCCGTCCACAAATGACAATACAGAAACCTCGCGCCCAGTCATAAATTCTTCTATTACCATATGATTTCCAGCAGAACCAAATTTCTTATCCTCCATAATCTCTTTGACTCCAGCTTTTGCTTCCTCCAAGGTCTTACAAATCAGCACTCCCTTTCCCAAAGCAAGGCCATCTGCTTTCAAAACAATGGGCATTTTTGCATTCTCCAGGTATGCAAGGGCTTTCTTCGGATCATCAAAAGTCTCATACCCAGCAGTGGGAATCTTGTATTTTTTCATAAGATCTTTAGAAAATGCCTTGCTTCCCTCTAAGATTGCCGCATTCTTCCGGGGACCAAACACCTTTAACCCTTCCGCCTCAAAGGCGTCTACCACGCCGCCAACCAAAGGATCGTCCATACCGATAATGGTAAAATCAATCTCTTTTTCTTTGGCAAAAGACACCAGCTTATCAAATTCCATTGCTCCAATTGGTACACATTCTGCGACCTGTCCAATTCCTGCATTTCCTGGTGCACAATAGAGTTTCTCTACCTTGGGACTCTTTGCAGCGCTCGCTGCAATCGCATGTTCACGTCCGCCGCTTCCTACAATCAATACCTTCATATTCTTCTCCTTTTTGCCCTATTTATAAGATTATTGTTTTTCCATTTACTACTTTCACTTTGCCATGTGCAATTAGATTAATTGCCTGTGGCAGAATCTTCCATTCTGCCTGTTCCATCACACGCCTCTGCAAAATCTCAGGTGTATCTTCTGGTTCCACCATGACTGGCTGCTGTAAAATAATCGGACCTGTATCTGTTCCCTCATCCACGAAATGCACCGTTGCGCCTGTTACTTTCACTCCGCGCTCCAAAGCTTTCTCATGGACTTTTAACCCATAGCAGCCAGTTCCACAGAAAGAAGGAATCAGTGAAGGGTGAATGTTGATAATCTGATTGCGATATTTCTGTATCATTTGCCCTGGTATCACTACCAGAAATCCTGCAAGTACGATTAAATCTGGCTCATAACTGTTAACCTTCTCCAAAAATGCATGGTTAAAACTTTCACGGTCTTCAAACTGTTTTGGAGAAATGCAATCTCCTGCAATCCCATATTTTTTTGCCCTTTCCAGTGCATATGCATTGGCATTATTACTGATAACGGCACCAATCTTTGCATTTGTAATGATCCCATTCTCAACAGCATCTATGATTGCCTGAAGATTCGTCCCGCCGCCAGACACACAGACTACGATTCTCAGCATAAAGTAACTCCTTTTTCTCCATCCTCCACTTTGCCAATCACATAAGCGGTTTCGCCAGCAGCCTTGATCACTTCCATTGCCTTATCGGCATCTTCCGAAGAGATGCCCAACACCATTCCAATTCCCATATTGTAGGTATTGTACATCATTTTTTCCTCAATCTTGCCTTCCCTTGCCAACATTTGGAAAATTGCAGGAACTTCGTAGCTATTTTTTTCAATCACCGCATGTTTTCCTTCTGGAAGCATCCGCGGCACATTCTCATAAAAACCGCCTCCTGTAATATGGCTGCATGCTTTTACCCGTACTCCTGCTTCTTTAAGGGAACGCAGCGCTTTTACATATATTTTCGTAGGAGCCAGTAAAGCTTCTCCCAATGTGCTTCCCAATTCCTCATGATACGTATTCAATGTCTCTTCGTCCATATTGAAAACTTTGCGCACCAGGGAAAATCCATTGGAATGAACCCCAGAACTTGCGATACCGACCAACAAATCCCCTGCTTTTAAATCGGCACCAGTAATAATATCCTTCTCGTCTACCACGCCGACTGCAAACCCGGCAAGGTCATACTCATTTTCTGGATAAAACCCTGGCATTTCTGCTGTCTCGCCGCCGATCAATGCCGCCCCGCTTTGCATACATCCCTCTGCCACGCCGCTTACGATCGTTGCAATCTTTTCTGGAAAATTTTTGCCGCAGGCAATATAATCCAAGAAAAATAATGGCTCACCTCCTGCACAGGCAATATCATTGACACACATTGCCACGCAGTCAATTCCAATGGTATCATGTTTGTCCAGCAAAAATGCCAGCTTTAGTTTTGTTCCCACTCCATCTGTGCCCGATACCAAAGTAGGTTTTTCCATATTTTTGAATTTTCCTATAGAAAAGGCGCCAGAAAATCCCCCCAAATTTGTCAAAACCTCCGGTCTCATGGTCTGCTGCACATGCTTTTTCATCAGTTCCACTGACTGATAACCTGCCTCAATGTCAACACCTGCATTTTTGTAATCCATTGTTTTTCCTCCTAATATTTATCTAAAAATAATTATTGTAGTAACCGAACCCATTCCTTAAAGTCAGACAGCCAGTTTCTATGGATCTCTTCTCTATTGTACCCTGTCTTTTATCGAAATTCCAATTATATATTATAATATTTTTATTAGTTATACTTACAATTACTTATAGAAAATTCTTAATTACTTATAATTCTATCTTTTGACTATCGTACGATTCAAACAGCATAGACAGAACGCAGCACATATTTTTCTATAATTAGGAAAAACAAAAAACTTTCCTATATACAAAAACACCGTTTAAAGCCCAAGGCTCTAAACGGCGTTTTTTATCCTACAGGGTAAAAATATCATGCAAACCAGGGTGTATCAGAAAACAGTTTCCAGGCACATCCTAATAATTTTTGTATCCAACTTCTTTCAGCCGCGCATCTTTTGCCTCCACCTGTTCTTTCAGCTTCTTGGAATAATCTTTTAACCTTCCTAGCAGCGCTTCGTCAGAGGTTGCAAGGATTTTCGCAGCCAAAAGCCCCGCGTTCGCTCCTCCATTGATTGCTACCGTTGCAACAGGAATGCCAGAAGGCATCTGAACAATGGAGTACAGGGAATCCCTTCCCCCAAGAGACGTTGTGTGCATGGGAATCCCAATCACTGGCATTGGGAAAATTGCCGCGCACATTCCAGGCAGATGTGCCGCCATACCAGCGCCTGCAATTATCACTTTGTACCCCTTCTCTTCTGCAGACTTCGCATACTCAAAAAAAACATCTGGCTCCCTGTGTGCAGAGATAATAGTCATTTCATATCCAATGCCCAACTCCTCTAAAATATCTGCCGCCTTTGCCATTACTGGCATATCTGAGTCACTTCCCATAACAATTCCTACTTTAACCATAATCAACTCTCCTTTTTCTCTTACTAATTCAATAGGATTGGGGTGTCAAAAGGTGGTTCCATAAGACCTTCCTGACAAATTGCACCCATTTGTGCAATTTGCCAATATTCCTTTCAAAAACCACCTTTTGACACCCTAATCTCAATAAGTAATTGCGATACTCAATAATTTTAGAAATTTCATATACAATTCATACCTTATGACACGCCGAATGGCATCATGGGGTGCCCTTGGGTATACCTTATGACACGCCGAATGGCATCATGGGGTGCCCTTGGGTATACCTTATGACACGCCGAATGGCACCATGGGGTGCCCTTGGGTATAAAATTTGAGAGAAAATATTTATAATTTAAATCATCTCCCATCTGACCTATCCTCCCAAGGGCTGGTTTAATGGCTCTGTCCCTGGCACTACAAATTTTCCGTTCCGAATAAGATCTACACTGGTTCCATCCTGCCTTAATACAGTAATCTGGTCCAATTCATCATATGGAATGGTAATATCCGTATGGCAATTAAAATATGCTTCCTTGATATCCTCTTTGCGCCGCCTGGATATTTCATTGTCTCTTGCCACACACTCCTTACCGTCAGGATTAAACATTGGTATATCCTCTGCCCAGCTATAGCAAGTGTCTCCCACTGCAAAATGCGGTCCTGTCTTCTCTGCAATCAAGATCGGAAGCTTATCCTGGATTTGATAATCTACTCCCATTTTATATGCTGTGGTATTGGTGCCAATAGCAAATTCCCCCATCGGGAGCGTATTGTGATGTTTTAAAAGATTGTCCTTTACAAATGCAAGATTTTCTTTTTCTGTATCAAAGTTTTTGCAGGAATAACGGCAAATCATCCCATCTTCAAAATCTACCTCCAAATCGGTGTACTTCAGCCCATTCAAATATACCTGCGTCACATGAAGATGCCCATTCGTACCTTTCAGTACTGGAGAGGTAAAAACCTCTCCAACTGGAATGTTCACATCCGCCACACAATTTTCAAAAATTGTGTGTTTTGTCGGCTCTTCCAGCGGAAACAAAGCCACTGTCAAATCTGTAGTATTCTCTCCCTTTCCAGTAATATGGACAAATCTTCCTTCATCCAATACATCAATCAGTTTCTGTTGCATCTCTTGATAGAGTTTATAATCTAACGTATTGATCTTTATCGTCTCAGCAAATATCTCTTCAAACTTTGGTCCAATCTGCGGTATCGGGTACGCAATTATGGTAAAGCTGCGCTCTTCCCCTTTGATATAGGTATTGGTAATCTGCATGGACTGGCTGGTGAAATAGACGTTTAACTTCTGCTGCTTGTCATCAAATTGATATGCAGCAGGGCAATTCTCAGGCTCAAAACCATCTTCACCAAACGTCTCCACTACCGCTGGTCCTGCATAGAAAGCTGCAACTTCTTTCCGATCTTCATATACTGTTTTCAGTACTTCCAAGCGGCGCTCCACCAATGCCTTGTCCAGATATGCAGCACGGTCCGATTTATGGTCATACTCATACTGGCGGTTGGGCGATGTACTCTCCACAGAGCGGTTTCCATTTCCTCTTCCCTGGAAGGATGTTTCATTTATCCGTGTTACAACTGGCTTTAATCCCATCTTTTTAAAATTTTTGACCGCTGCACGCATCATTCGTTCAAATCCGATGGGATAACGTAAATCCACAAATTGTTTTTTCGACAAATCTTTTCTGGTAACTTCAAATCCAATTCGGTACCCTTCTGTATAGGTGTCTGCCATCTTTTGGATATCCGCCTCTGGCATCCGGTTTAAAAATTCTGCAATTTTAATCTCATTTTCTGTAATATAGGCGCCATAACGGTACAAATACCGTAAATCTTCCAGATCACTCTCCATAATGACCTGCACATAGAAATCCAATTCTGGGCTATTCTGCGCCAACACGCTAATTTCCGTAAAAATCTCACTGTAATCATGATAAAACCAATAAATAATCTGCTGAACAGCCTTCTCATCTGGTTGTTTTTCTTGTTCAAAACAATTATAGATTTGTACCAAAAGCTCCCCAAAAATCGTAATCTCATAATTCCTCCCCTCAAACGCATAAGGAATGAGGGAGCGAAGATCTGCATAAAGCAACCCCAGAAGTTTTCCATAAGCCTCTCCCAATTGTGCTGTGGCATAAGCTGGATTTCCATAACTGCTGTTATAATATTTTGGGGTAATTTCCTGGTACAATGCCTGATTTTGTTGTTTCCAGTCTTTTAAGCTCCGATTCTCCCAGCCCCCACCATAGATTTCCTCTTCCAGCCTGCCCAGCCTGCACAAATGCATCGCCGCTTGTCGAAAATATGCCCGAAAAGGTTCCTCCACTGTCTCCTCTGTCCCTATCTGTTCCAAACGCTCCATTACCAAAGCAAAGCGTTCTTTTACTTCCTCCCGATATGGATGCCAAAATTCCTGATAACCCATGTTTTTCCTCTTCTTTCTATTCAAGGCTCGCTCGCGAGCCTTGGCACTGGATTCGATCCAGCTTTGCTGACAGATACATTACCGACTCCATGTGTATTCCAGCAAAACGTTTATGATTTTACTAAGATACGAGATAAAATCCCAACACATAAACGGTTATCCAGCCAGCCAGCATAAGACCAGAACAAACGCTTCCAAGCACTGGAAACAATTTATAACTTTCTTCTTTCAAACTGGTAATTCCAATCATAAAAGACACCACTGTCAGCAGCAGTGCCAGCAATCCAGCGCTTCCAATATACACATTCGCATTTCCTGCATTTTGTATTGAAAATACTACCATCCCAATTCCAGCAAAAAGCGACAGAACAGCAAGCCAAAGTGATATCTTTCCCCGTTTAGAATGTTTTTTATCTGCAAATTTATAACTATTTCTTCTCTTTCGTTTCATAGATTCTCCTTATGTGATTCATCCAGAAAAAAATTAAACATCCCAATGCCCCTCCAATGGTATTTAGCAAGAGGTCATCCACATCGAAACTCCCAACCTTGGACACCAGTTGGATGGTTTCCACCATAAGACTGAACTCAAAGCTGAAAAACACCGTGTAAAAAAAAGATCTGCATTTTGGATGCAAGATCGGCAGGAAGAATCCAAATGGAAAAAATGCCACAATATTTCCCACCAAATTTAAAAGTACCGCCTTAGTTCCAAGAATATCATGGTATTTAATAAAACGACCAATCTCTTTAAACAGCTCCAAATTATAATGATAGGATCTGCTCTCAAAGGTACGCCCCATACTCTCTGCAAAAAACAGAAAATAAGTCAAGCAAATAATATAGACTCCGAACATGAACTTACTGCATATTCGGAGTATCTTCCTATAATCCTCTTTCAATTTTTTGACCCTTAAGACTAAGGTATCAAGAGGTGGTAAAATGAAAGGCTCAGCAAAAAATTAACCGGGCATCAACGATGTTAAAAATTCTCACCTATTTATATTACCACCTTTCCACACCCAAATCCCCTTAAAAAATAATATCTGATTTTCTTTTCAACATTTTTGCTCCATTTATAATGGCAATCACCCCGCATGTAATACCGCTTACAAGCATGACAATACCAATGGCAATATTTCCTGCTCCTGCCGTAGTCATGGTCTTATACGTTTTCTCATTCATATTCAAACTCCTAACGTAATTCTTATTTTGCACCATATTGGGCATAATAGTTGTCGATTGCAGTTTTCATTTGATCATCAATATATATATTTCCCTTATATGGCTTATTATACAAATATTCCACCACATCTGCCATGGTCACAATAGCATTGGCATCAAAACCATACAGCTCCTTGATCTCCTCCAAAGCACTTTTTTCTCCTTTGCCGCGCTCCATACGGTTTAGGGATACCATAAGCCCTTTGATCTGGATATCCGCCTGGGCACGAATGATGGGAACTGTCTCCTCCATGGATTTGCCAGATGTAGTCACATCCTCTATAATGACTACCTTATCGCCATCCTTTACCTTGCTCCCCAAAAGAATGCCTGTATCGCCATGGTCTTTGACTTCTTTACGGTTAGAGCAATAACGAATTTCCTTGTGGTACAACTGGCTGTATGCCATCGTAGTAGCAACGCAAAGAGGGATCCCCTTGTATGCTGGTCCGAACAACACATCAAAATCATCCCCATAGTGTTCATGAATCGCTGTTGCATAATACTCTCCTAATTTTGCAAGCTGGGAGCCTGTTACATATGCCCCTGTATTCATAAAAAAAGGGGACTTCCTTCCACTTTTTAACACAAATTCTCCAAATTTCAATACCTGGCAATCTACCATAAAT
>CATOOV010000015.1 GCA_951801955.1 uncultured Lachnospiraceae bacterium | reverse complement strand
AAAGAGGGATCCCCTTGTATGCTGGTCCGAACAACACATCAAAATCATCCCCATAGTGTTCATGAATCGCTGTTGCATAATACTCTCCTAATTTTGCAAGCTGGGAGCCTGTTACATATGCCCCTGCATTCATAAAAAAAGGGGACTTCCTTCCACTTTTTAACACAAATTCTCCAAATTTCAATACCTGGCAATCTACCATAAATTCAATAAATTCCTGCTTGTAATGTTCCATTTGTTATGATTCTCCTTAACCTAAAACGCCCACCGCGCTTTGAATTATCTATCCTGATAAGATTGTGCCTATTTTTGTTCCATTATGTTTCCGTACCTGTCTGAAATTAAATTACAAACAATTCTCTGCTTTTAGGCAGGGATTTCTGTGCTAAGCCCCTAAAAACGAGTCTTGAGACAAGCACAATAGAAACATTTTTTTTAGTATACCATCATATCTCCTTGGTTTCAACTGACAAATTCAAAATCTGCATTTTCTTAAAAAGCCAGTATGTACCTTTCCGATGCCTGCGCATCAAAAATGAAGCGTAGATCTGACGGGGTGCCTTATCCTGCCATATGAATGTGTTCTCATATGCTATCAAAGACTATAATAAGAAAAAGCCATAAACCTTTGTTCCAACTGAATCAGCCTAAGATTTATGACTTTTTGAAATCGTGCACAAAACGGCGCGAAACCTGAACCGCTGCAGTTCGATTTTGCGCCGTAGACTGCGGATAACAGGACTTGAACCTGCACGTCTGTTGACAATAGAACCTAAATCTATCGCGTCTGCCAATTCCGCCATATCCGCCTAAACAATCTATTAGGGTTGGTTCCCATCTATACAGTCAAATACCCGTAAAACCGTTTAAAACTTGGTTTCACGGGTATCTTTACCTCATGAGACATCGGGGATTCGAACCCCGGACAACTTGATTAAAAGTCAAGTGCTCTACCGACTGAGCTAATATCCCATAATAAACTGGGCTAGCTGGATTTGAACCAGCGAATGCAGGAGTCAAAGTCCTGTGCCTTACCGCTTGGCGATAGCCCACTGATAATACGCGGTGATGCCTAGACAAAAATCCCGCCTGCGAAGTACAATCCTTTATCTATCGCAAAAGGTGGATACAGGGATTCGAACCCTGGGCCTCCAGAGCCACAATCTGGCGCGCTAACCAACTGCGCTATACCCACCATAACTTAGGTGCTGCCCCTAATCCTATTCTCTATAACGAGAAAATGTGCTCGAAGGGATTCGAACCCCCGACCCACGGCTTAGAAGGCCGTTGCTCTATCCAGCTGAGCTACGAACACAAAAACCTCTAGTAACGTCAGGTGCTCCTAGCGCGAACTTCGGATCCTGCTTGTCTTACCAAATGCTCAACGCAAGCGGGTGATGGGAATCGAACCCACGTATCCAGCTTGGAAGGCTGGTGTTCTACCATTGAACTACACCCGCATGAAACAGGAAATCGGGGTGACAGGATTCGAACCTGCGACCTCCTGGTCCCAAACCAGGCGCTCTAGCCAAGCTGAGCCACACCCCGAAAATCATGTAATTGTATTTTCTGTTTCACTCGTGACGCAAGATATATTATATGCGATACTTCTGGAAATGTCAATAAGAAATTTAAAATTTTTTACTTTTTTTATTTTTTAATCCAAATATTGAATTGAAAACTGTGCTTCTCCCTTTTCATCAACATCCATCAAAGCATATGAAGGCTTATGCCCCTCCTGTCTTGGATAAGATACGCTGCCGGGATTTAAAGCAATCACCCCTTTGCTGTAATCTAAAAGCGGTCTATGCGTATGACCAAACATCACCACGTCCATTCCCCGCCCGGAAGCCTCCTTTCTCAAATCCTCCACCCCCATGGAAACATAGTAATAATGTCCATGGGTAATAAGTACATGATATTTTCCAATCTTGAGCTCCTTTTCCCGTTCCAGATCTGAGAAGAAATCATTATTTCCTGCAACAATCTCCACTGGGCATCCTGCCATTTCTGCAATATCCTCTTCACAGCCTTCCGCATCCCCAAGATGAATCATCAGGTCTATATGTCCTGCCCGATTCAGTATTTCCTTAAGATTTTTATGTTTCCTATGTGTATCACTCACAATTAATACTCTCATAAACATTTCCTTATCTGTTTGCTCTGTTTGCTAATTTCTCTTTCATGGCACGCAATGCCTTTCCTCGATGGCTTAACTGATTTTTAATCTCCATAGACAACTCAGCGGTAGAACATTGATATTCATCAATATAAAAAATAGGATCATAGCCGAACCCATTTTTTCCCGCTGGCTCCCAACCAATATAACCTTCCATCGTCTCCCTTGTCACACAAGCTTTACCGTTTGAAAATACTGCGGCAATTGCACACACAAATCTTGCCGTCCGCTTTTCTTTGGGAACTCCATTGAGACGGTCAATAATATTTTGGTTTTTGGTTTCATAAGAAGTATCTTCTCCCATGTATCTTGCAGAGTAAATTCCTGGCTCTTTGTTCAGATAATCCACCTCCAAGCCAGAATCGTCCGCAAGGATAACCACATCCTTCTCACAAACCTTTGAGGCAACTGCCCTTGCCTTAATAACCGCATTTTCTTCAAAAGTTTTTCCATTTTCAATAATTTCGGTATCAATGCCAGCTTCTTTCATTGACAATATTTCTACCCCCAGCCCTGACAAAATACTGCGGATTTCTGCCATTTTTCCTTGGTTTCCTGTTGCAAATATTATTTTCTTCATTGATAGCCTTTCCTTTCATTTCCTGACAACTGGAATTGGGGGCGCTAAAACCCTTCCTTCAATGCGCGCAGAATGGCATTGTATATTCCCTGCGCCGTTTGTTTTTGGTAGCTCTGGGAAGTCAATTTGTATAATTCCTCCCAATTTGTCAAAAATCCTACTTCAATCAATGCCACAGGCACCTTACTATTTCGAATAATATAAATACTATTGCCTCGTGTCAGCCCGTTATCCTTGCTTCCAGTTGCCGCTGTCGTCTCTTCCAGGCAAATCTGTGCCAAACGTTTACTGCTAAAACCTTCCTCGCTTTTTTGTTCATCGTACATCACTTCAGTTCCGTTGTATACGGCCATTTCTCCATCGTCAGTGGAGTTATTATGAACGCTTATAAAGAGGTTTGCCCCCACTTTCTCGCCAAGCTGCGCCCTTTGGTCCAGGGAGGGGTTTACATCTTCCGTCCTAGTATAATATACGCCAATATTCTGGTCATTTTTATCTAACAATTCTTTCAGTTCCATAACAATGGCAAGATTGATATCTTTTTCCATGATACCCTGCTTAATCGCTCCAGGCGCCCTTCCACCATGACCTGCATCAATCACTACCACTTTATCATATACTTCCTGTGGTTTCAAAAAATCCAAATACAGGTAATTCTTTTTTATATTGCATTTGACTTCATAGACAGAATCCATCGTCATTTCAATTCTTCCATTATCCAAATTCAAGTTATTGATATGGTTGCTCTTCCCAAG
Organism: uncultured Lachnospiraceae bacterium; assembly: GCA_951801955.1. Taxonomy (GTDB): domain Bacteria; phylum Bacillota; class Clostridia; order Lachnospirales; family Lachnospiraceae; genus Petralouisia. The sequence continues at coordinate 55,532 of CATOOV010000015.1, read as the reverse complement.
CAGAGGATGTTCCTCAAAATAATCTTTTCCTGCATCTGGAATTTGAAGGGTAATTAACTGTTCCAAATAATTATTTTCAACTTTGATCTCATCCAATATCACGCCTCTTGGCAATTCCACCCGAAGCTGCTGGCTAAAATCAATATCTTCTGGTTCTTCCTCTTTGTCATAATATGCGTACATCTGCATTTTGGACATTTGTTCCCGTTTAATTTCTTTTATATGTAGATTTGAATATCTTCCCAGTACAACAGCAGACACTGCAATTGTAACTGTAAGAATTAATGATGAAGTTTTTAATATTCTGCCTTCCATGTTCCTATATCGCCTCTTCTGTTTTTATTTCCGCAATCAATCCTCTAAAGTTCCGCAGCGCACTTTATCTTTTTAGTTCCCGCTGGTCACTGTATACTTTCAGGCACAGATTACAACTCTGGTCTTCCTCTGCACTCTTCCATTCATTCCCGGCAAAGCTAATGTATCCTTCCCCGTCGGTTACATCTACATTTGCTGTAAATTCATCTGCTGCATATTCAACTGCCATGGGGTGCACAGAGCCTGGTGTGGTAATATGGAGGACAACTGCATATTTTTCCCCAGCAGCCACTTCCATTTCCTGGTCAAATTTTATGGTATAAAATCCTGCGTTTTCTAAACTTCCCTCTGCTACCAGAATCCGTTTTTTTAAGGAATCTGTATTCTCAAAATTTTTTACAACATACAGTTCATAAGACGTTTCTTTTCCAGTAGCATAAAATCCTGCCGCCCGCAAGACTTCATCAGACTTTGCCGTGTAAGCATTTGCCCCATAAATACTCCCTGTGACAAAACCAATCTGACCTGTCCATCCGCACAAGTCAGACTGGTAAATGTTGTCATAGTTGTCCGCTTCTTCTATTCCTGTATACACTACATTGTGAACCCCAATATTCACATCATAGTAAGAAACATAAAACACACCATTTTCACCAAACTGTTCCCCCCAGCTATTCTGACAGAGGAACGCTCCGTTTCCTTCTACTTCTAGGTTAAAATTTTCTTTTGGATAATTATCATCCCAGCCAATAATCATAATTTCATGATTTTGCTTCTCTGCTCCCTGATAACAATAAGAGGACTTCTCCATGTTATAATACGAAGAATCATTTTCTCCCTCTAGCTGCGCACTATAAATAGAAGTCTGTACGCCGCCGTATTGAAACACAGCTTCTTTTATTTTTTCAAAATCTTTACTATCTATCAATTGTATTTCCTGTACGTGTTTTACTGCAGATAAATGATCTGGGGACTGCCCATCTCCATATGGATCATCCTTTTCATACACAGGTCCCTGCCATGCAGCGAGATAAGCCATTCCAATGGTATATTCGCCGCCGTCTGCCTGTTTGGTCATAAAACTATTTTGAAGGGACATATGGTCAGGTGAAAATTCCTGCGCCTCTTCCGGCAGCAATGCAGATTCCATGGAAGAGAGCGCTGCAAAAGCCCAGCAGGTTCCAAAAATCCCCTGATCTTTTACCTGCGGCGCACGCTGTTTGGTCCGCAAATCATACTGTGGCGGCAAAATACTAGCTGTTTCTGCATTATTTATGACCACAGCCTGATTTTTTTCAATATCCCAATCATAGTTATAATCCAAATATTCTGCCACAGTTTTTGCCGGCACATAAAATTCCCCATCCTTATAGGTCATAGGAGATGAAATAGTTTCTTTCTTCTGGTTTACTGTGACACTGTCTTCGTCCAAATAAAAAGTAACAACGTCTGAACGTTTCTCCAATACCAATTTATCTCTATCATACAATTGTGCACTGCAGTTAAAATTTTTCCTCAAATCCGAAAAAGGCACCATGATGTTTAAATTCTCATCCATATAAATACCATTTTTCTGGTTTGTCAATTTCTTGTTATCCACCAATACGGACAATTCATTTTCATTGACTGTATCTGCAATGAGGGGATTCCAAATGCCTTCTTCCAACTGTGCACCCCGAAACTTCTCTATTTTTTCAATTTTTCCGCCAAGGTTGAAAAATTTCAGTGCTGCTGCCAAAAACAATAACACTGTCATGAATATATATTTTTTTGAATCTTTCACAGAAGTTCCTTTCTATTGGTCTGTTTCCCGAAAACGATTTCGCTTGGGCGGTTTAGGTCCAAGAAACTGATAAAAATATGTTTTCAGCATTCCATTGTATATTTTACGGTTTTTATCTGCTTTCCTGCCAATATAGCGCTGCGCATCCTCATAACTGGTAATCAGGTATGCTGACCATGTTTCCAGACGCTTCAAAGCTTCCCCAATTTCATGGTACAATGCCGGAAGTGCTTCCTTTTCTTCCAACCGCTCTCCATAAGGAGGATTCGTAATCAAAAATCCATACTTTTTCGGATGGCTCAATTGACTGACCGGACGCTGCTGAAAATGAATCAAATGCCCCACCCCTGCACGTCTGGCATTATCCCTCGCTGCCTTTACAATATCCCCATCTATATCATATCCCTGAATATCCACAGAAATATCTGCTTCTATCAGTTCTTCTGCTTCCTCGACAGTATCATACCACAACTGCCGGCTAACCAGGTTTTCCCATTCCTCCGAGATAAAACTGCGATTCATCCCTGGCGCTATATCAGCCGCAATCATTGCCGCCTCAATGACAAATGTACCGCTACCGCAAAATGGGTCGACAAGAATCCTGTCTTTCTTCCAGGGAGTCAGAAGGATCAGCGCTGCTGCAAGGGTTTCTGTAATTGGCGCTTTGCTGGACAAGGTACGATACCCTCTTTTATGTAAAGATTCCCCAGTGGTATCAATTGCCACTGTCACCTCATCTTTCATCAAAAAAAGCCTCAGTGGATAATGTGCCCCGCTTTCCTGAAACCATTCTGTATGATAACGCCGCTTCATGCGCTCCACCATCGCTTTTTTTACAATGGATTGGATATCGGAGGGGCTAAACAATTTACTTTTAATGGAAGATGCCTTTGCCACCCAGAACTTTCCATCCTCTGGAATATAATTTTCCCAAGGAATGTTTTGAATTCCCTGAAACAGTTCTTCAAAAGTTTCTGCATGAAACTGTCCTGTTTTCAAAAGAATCCGTTCTGCCGTGCGCAGGAAAACATTGGAGCGGCAAATCGCTTCCTCATCTCCCACAAAGGTCACTCTTCCATCCTCCACCTTAGTAATTTCATATCCTAGTTCGTATATTTCTTTTTTTAATACAGCCTCCAGCCCAAAATGACATGGGGCAATTAATTCAAATGTCCTCATTCAGTTTCTCCATAATAATTTCTGATATGTCTATATTATCTTCTCATTTCCCCGCTGTCAATATTTTTATACCTTATTATGACACGCCGAATGGCATCATGGGGAACCTTGGTTATATATTTTGAAGAACTGACTGGATACCTCCTACCACAGTTGCAGTCCTGTAACCCTCCCGGCTTAAAACCTTTGCAGCCATTAAACTGCTCGCCCCTCTGTCACAATAAAGGATATACATCTTATCCCTTGGAAGATATTTCTTATAAACTTCCAATTTTTCATAGGGAATATTTCTTGCTCCTTCTACATGAACTTCTTCAAATTCCTCTTTACTGCGCAGATCAATGACCCAGGTATCTGGACGTTTACGATATGTGTTGAATTCACGTATACTAATTGTCTGAAATTCCATAGATTCACCTCTTTCTCCCTTGTGCTAAGAATTGAGAAAACAGATTACCGGATTTCCGGTAATCTGTTCCTACAATATACTATGCAATATTTCATGATTTGATGCGCATGGATTCGATCATATATCTGCCAGTAAAACTGACCCTAAATCCAGCGCAAGACTTGCAATCGGGATTCAAATTTCAATAATTACTGTCTATCATAAGATTTATGGCAGTTTGAACCGCTTGCATTTGTGCTGTTCTGGGAAGATGCATTTCTTGCATTATTCTGGGAATTTGCATTTGTGCCGTTCTGGGAAGATGCATTTCTTGCATTATTCTGGGAATTTGCATTTGTGCTGTTTTGGGAAGATGCATTTCTTGCGTTGTTCTGGGAATTTGCATTCTTGCTGCTGTTTTCGTAAGAATTAGTTCCTTTGTTCTGCATATCGCTGTTTTTTGCCATGATATTTTTCCTCCTAAATACTTTCTGCATTGTCTATTGCTTTCTTATTTCGCAGCAAAATTATACTTGCTTAAACTCCACAACTTTTTTCGTACCACTAATTTATGAAGTTTATTTTGATATAATTTTGTTACTACAGTAGTATCTGATGAAGGCATCTTTTTTATTCATAATTTTTTTTTCAATTTTTTTAATTTTCTACTTGCATTTCATGACAAACTGTACTATAATCATATTTGTAAAAAGGATTTCGCCTTCAGAGATCTTTTTTATAAGTTATACCCCTTATTAATTATTTATACTCCCCTCATAGAAGAGACCAGTGGCTCCCCCGCTGGTCTTTTCTCATATCAAGATAGTGACGCTTTACCATTTTTTAAACGAACCTATCAAATCTTTTATTCCCGCTCCGAACACAATTGTAAAACAATAGTTTCCTTGCGTACCAGTGCACATTTTTGTTTTGTTGTATACTATATGACAAAGAGCTGCCCCGCGAAGGATTACAAATATCTTTCCTCCCCGGGACAGCCCTGCATATCTATATGAGGCAGCATTTTCCATTGATCGTAAGATCATTTTTTATAAATCATAAAAATCCCAATTTGCTTGAAGCTCTTCATTGATTTCCCCGCCCTTCTTTTGATAACGGTCATACCATAATTCCACATGGCGCTTTTTGCGCTCTTTCAAAATCTCATATTTCTCAAACATTTCACGATACATAGGATTTGCGCGCAACAGGGTCCGAATTTCCTTATTAAACGGGCAATATCGGAAAATAATATCTCTTGATACCTTATTTAAACGGAAACTTCCCTTGGACTCATAGCGTATCCAGCTCTGGTAATCTTTAACAAATACTTCCCTGTAATTATTTTTCGCCTTGCTCAATGCATTTTTAATTTTCTCCTTTGCATCTGGGGACAAATCGTGATTCTTCCGATAATACTGGATATAATCATTATACTCAGAGGTCAGGGAAGCTTCTGTAACGTCATTCCAACGGACTCCCTGAATTTTACGGCACATTTCCCAACGGAATCTGCCAGACACCTCTGTCATCATCTCTTCCACATCCACTACCGTGAAAATTGGAAAAACAAACCTTGCCGACGTATCCTTCTTAATGCCTGCTGTCTCCTGCCACATCATTGCTTTGCTTCCGGCATTCGGCATCAAAATAATATTGGGAAGCACCTCTTTTTGAATCATCTCCATATTGACTTCATGTTCCGGATCGGAATACCCCACTTCACGATAAAATAAAGAGAAATCAACCTTGCGGATTTCATCCAGTACGCCATTTGCTTTCTCCGCCGTAATCAACATATGTTCCACACTGCTGATAATATCATCTTCGCACAATACGGGGCAAAACGTTGAAATTTTTCCATAAGTGGCACGATTTGTTGACACGAACATATTCTCCAGTTCAAACTTGACTTTTTCCATATTGTCAGAAGCCAGTTTGCCCATCTGTGCGGCAGTGATTTTGCCAGTTTTTTTCTGTTCATTCAGATAATTTGTATAATCCATATCAAATTCATTTCTGGACGGCTCATTTTCCCCATGGTAAATACTTAAGAGCCATTCATATATGGTAAACACATTATCTGCCTTACATCGGTGAAGCTCCTGTGTCAGGTCATAAAGGCTGTGGGTATTATCCTCTCCAGCAAGTCCTTCATCCATAAATCCAAAATTTAAAAACATTTTGACAGCAGCAGGCATACGTCCGCCCTTGAGGGAACGGAAAAATACCAATTGATATATATCATAAAAATCCTGTGTAATCTGCTTACGCAGCTTGCGCACATCGTCAGTGGTGGCAAGCCTATCAGGAAGATCCTTATATTTTTGCAGCAGGTCCTGAAATTGTTCTGTCTCCTTCTTGCCATATTCTGCATAAGCCAAAATCTGACCGAGATAATCGATTCCTTCCTCATATTCTTCATGCACTTCTTCTATCTGGGTATCGGATGTGCCGTGTTCTGCTTCCATATGAAAATCATAATTCTTATACTCAGAGAATCGAACTTCCATCAATTTTTCAGGAAACAGATGGCTTTCCTTGGCATACTCCATAATCTCAGAAATTTTCTGAAAAAGCGGCTCCATATCTATCCCTGTAGACGCTGCTTTGCGCGCCAGGTCAAAGTACATTTGAAATAAATCTTCTGCGCTTGGGGACAACAACAATTCTTTGTGAACGTTCAGATAATCTTTTAATTCCTGAATCAACGATATAGATTTAACCATCCAGCAGACTGCATTCTGAATTTCTCCAATCCCAATCGCATAATCCCTTGCTAAAAACTGGTCCATATATTTTAAAGAAAGCGTGGACATCTTCCCATAATATTCCATCGTCCATTTTTCGATGGGTTCCTCCAGCCTTACTGGTGTCGCCGAGGAAAGACGATGAAATGCTGTCTCCTGAATCTGATAATCATTACACAATTTCTTATATTCACTGTAATCATCCATCAGCGTTGCATAATACTTTTGCGCCATTTCAAGAAACATATGATATCTGCGCAGCATAGTAGCCGCTTGGTGCATGGCGCCCATAGTAAATACGGCTACATATTTTTCGTCTGCAGCAAAAATCTTCTTATAATCATCTGTTTCACGATAAGGATATGCATACAATAGACAATCTGTATTTGCGATATAATCGCACAGATACGCGCCAGAAGCACTTTCCATCAAGCCCACAATACTTCCCGCTTCCATTTCAATTTCATCATTTTTTAAAACAGCACGGACACTTCCCTGTAAAATGACAAAAAGACCTTTAAGTTTGTCTCCTTTTTTTAAAAAACGTCTGCCTTTACTTATTTTTACTGTTTCCATACGTTCCTCCTATGCTCCATTTATCTTCTGCTCCCTAAAACCAAGGAACATATTATACATCATTTACCGCCTGCCTCCTAAAAATAAGGAACATATCAGCAATGCCAATATCACCGGCACCAGTATGGGCAAAAGAAATGCCACTACATTTGCGACAATAACAATGATAAAAATTGCTATTGCTGCCAACAAAAGTTTTCCATACCAGGAATTTAATTTCAATCCTCCCAGACGAATGTCCCATCCTTTGTCCTGCGAATAGCCGGCATGAAGACCTTTACCTGTTTCTGCCTGCCTATAGCTTTCCGAATAATATTCACTTTCTTCAGTCCTTCCAAACTGCTTTTTTGTATCAATCAGCGTCTTTGCAATTAGCCGGGGATTTCCCAATCGTTCAACCACCGCTTCCTCACTATTCCCTTTCTGTACTTCTTCCATGATATAATTGTCATAGTATCGGATATTGTCATTGACCGCTTCCTGGCTTAACTGTCCCTGTAGCGCAAACCGTAATTCCTGTAAAAAATCCTGCCTGGTCATGAAGGTTCTCCTAACATTGTTTTTTGCCGACCCTACTTACAGCTTAGTCAGCAATACACTTCATAATATTCAAGAACGCCATCGGTGTTCTTGCTGCGGGGTGCGGGTCAGCTTTGCTGACATAAACAAATCCGCGCCCCTGCAATCCGCCGGAGGCTATCTCTCAGTCGGAGACCTAACTCCCACTGAGACATGTTTGTTTTACTCTCCACTTATAGAAGTGGGAGCCTTCTCCAATGAGATAAATATTTTGCTGACAAAACAGCATCTAATTTATATTTTATCATACTCTATCAAATTTTTCATCATAATTTCCGGTTTTTTTTTCAAAAAATCTATTGACAAATCCATAAAACTGATGTAAGATAAATAGCGTTCAGTACGAATATATTATGTGTGTGTAGCTCAGCTGGATAGAGCACTTGGCTACGGACCAAGGTGTCGGGAGTTCGAATCTTCTCACGCACGTAACAAGACCGGAAGGGAAATGACCTTCCGGTTTTTTCTATATAATTATAGAAAATTCCTTCCATTTTTATTTTATCTAATAGAAAAACCTTGTCATGTGAAAGTGCCTTCCTATTCAAGAACGCCACCAGCGTTCTTGCTGCTTTGTTGTACTCACCATTTATAGAAGTGGGAGCCTTCTTCGATGAGGTAAAAGTCAAATACCCCGCAGCAAGCTACGGGGCATAACCTAGCTTGTTCTTTCCTCCCCAAGGGGCGGGGTATTTGCACCCAAAGGGCACTTACCCTCACGGCTGTCTACACTCTGTTTCGGTCCATGCTTCACATGCGCCACTGGCGCATAGCACCGTCAAATATCCATGCAAGCATGTCTATTTTCCTAAGTGCCCTTTGGGTACATTGCTCGCGGGAATAAAATGCGCACCCGTGCAAAAGGGCTTACACGCTTTGTTCTTTCAAATTTTACGTCATGTCCATTGACTTTTCAATAAATTATGTTATATTAAATCTAGTTATACAACTGACGGAAGTGGAAATGACCACAGGAAGTATAACAAATTAGCAGCCGACCGTCTGGGCAGAAGAACTACCTGGAATGGCGGCTTTTTTGGTATCAAGGGAATATATTTTACGATTTCATAAAATATGAGGAGGACTTTTTATGATTCAAAGAGATGAATGGAATGGATTCGAAGGCAGGCTCTGGAAAGAGGAAGTAAACACCAGAGACTTTATCCAGTGCAACTATACCCCTTATGACGGCGATGAATCATTTCTTGAAAAACCCACAGAAGCAACCAATAAACTTTGGGGGATCCTGCAGGAATTGCAGAAAGAAGAACGCGCCAAAGGCGGCGTCCTGGATATGGATACAGATGTTGTCTCCACTTTGATTTCCCACAGACCGGGCTATATCAGTGAAGAATATAAGAAGCTGGAGCAAATTGTGGGGCTTCAGACGGACAAGCCGCTAAAGCGTGCTTTTATGCCTTTTGGCGGTATTAAAATGGCAGAACAATCCTGTGAAACTTATGGCTACAAACCCTCGCCTGAGCTTCACAAAATTTTTACAGAGTATCACAAAACCCACAACCAGGCTGTTTTTGACGCCTATACCCCAGAGATGAAAAAAGCACGCCATGCCAAAATTATTACTGGGCTTCCAGATACCTATGGACGGGGACGTATTGTGGGGGATTACCGCAGGGTGGCGCTCTATGGCATCGATTTTTTAATCGGACAAAAGAAAAAGGATCTTTTTTACTGCGGACATGGCATCATGACAGATGATGTGATTCGACAGCGAGAGGAACTCTCCATGCAGATCCAATCTTTAAAAGATATGAAGCTTATGGCTGAGAGCTATGGGTTTGATATTTCCAAACCAGCGAAAAATGCAAAAGAGGCGGTCCAATGGCTGTACTTTGGATATCTAGCTGCAATCAAAACCCAAAACGGGGCGGCAATGAGCGTAGGCCGTATCTCCACTTTCCTGGATATTTATATTCAAAGAGATCTCGACCGCGGCACTCTCACAGAACAGGAAGCACAAGAATTAATCGACCATATGGTCATGAAATTCCGTATGGTAAAATTTGCCCGTATTCCTTCCTACAATGAACTGTTTTCTGGCGACCCAGTCTGGGCTACCTTGGACATCGCAGGCATCGGCCAGGATGGACGCTCTATGGTGACGAAAACCTGTTTCCGTTTCCTTCATACTTTAGAAAATATGGGACCTTCCCCAGAGCCAAACCTGACCGTTTTATACTCCTCAAGACTGCCAGAAAATTTCAAAAAGTATGCCGCCCATATTTCGATTGAGACCAGCTCTATCCAATATGAAAACGACGATGTGATGCGTCCGGTTTGGGGGGATGATTATGCGGTCTGCTGCTGTGTCTCGGCAACTCAGACAGGAAAAGAAATGCAGTTCTTCGGTGCAAGGGCAAATCTTGCAAAATGCCTGCTTTATGCGATCAACGGCGGAATTGATGAACGTTACAAAGAACAGATTGGTCCTGCCTATGCGCCAGTGATCTCTGAGTATCTAGATTATGACGAAGTTATGGAAAAATATGACGCCATGATGGACTGGCTGGCAGAATTATATGTAAATACCCTGAATCTAATCCAATATATGCATGATAAATATTACTATGAATCTGCTGAAATGGCATTGATTGACACAGATGTAAGGCGTACCTTTGCCACCGGCATTGCAGGATTTTCCCATGTGGTAGATTCCCTGTCGGCAATCCGTTATTCCAAAGTAAAAGTGATCCGGGATGACAGTGGCCTTGCTGTGGATTATGAAATCGAAGGCGATTTCCCACGCTATGGAAATGATGACGACCGCGCCGATGATATTGCCGTATGGCTGTTAAAGACCTTTATGAGAAAATTGGAAAAATTCCATACTTATCGGGAATCTGAACCTACCACATCCATTCTTACTATTACCTCTAATGTGGTTTATGGAAAGGCGACTGGAGCGCTTCCTGACGGAAGGCCTGCCGGAGCCCCCTTATCGCCTGGCGCAAATCCCAGCTATGGGGCAGAAACACATGGTCTTTTGGCTTCCTTAAATTCTGTCGCAAAGCTGCCTTATGAATATGCACTGGATGGTATTTCCAATACCCAGACCATTCATCCTGACGCCATTGGGCACAACAAGGAGGAGCGTGTTGTAAATCTGGTAAATGTGCTGGACGGCTATTTTGACCAAGGCGCACATCACCTGAACGTGAATATTTTTGGTATAGACAAATTAAAGGATGCTATGGAACATCCAGAAAAACCGGAATACGCCAACTTTACCATCCGTGTATCTGGATATGCCGTAAAGTTTATTGATTTAACCAGGGAACAACAGTTAGATGTGATTGCACGTTCCTGCCATGAAACCGTATAGTGCAGGCAGTCCCCTTCTGGGGGCTGTTCACTCTGTCGAAAGTTTTGGTTCCGTGGATGGTCCTGGTGTCCGCTTTCTTGTATTCCTACAAGGATGTGCCATGCGCTGTAAATTTTGCCACAATCCAGATACCTGGCAATTCCCTACGCACGCATATGGAAAAAATCAAAATACTACAGCCTGTCCCGATGTCTGGCAAATTCTTTCACGTTCAGAAATAGTTAAGCCAAACACCGTTACAGACACTATAGGATCAGACACGCAAACACAACCTGCCACAGACAGCCAAAGGCTAAATATGAGCTGGTACACTCCTGAAAAACTTTTACAGACAGCCATACGTTACCGCTCCTATTGGAAAAACGGCGGGGGTATTACAGCCAGCGGCGGGGAACCTTTGCTTCAGATAGGTTTTTTAATAGAATTTTTTCATCTTGCCAAAGAACAACAGATACACACAGCGTTGGATACCTCTGGAAATCCATTTACCACATCGGAACCATTTTTCGAAAAATTTCAAAAACTTATGGAATATACGGATTTAATCCTATTAGATCTGAAACATATAGATACCAATTCTCATAAGACCTTGACTGGACATGGAAATGAAAATATCCTGGAACTGGCACAATACTTGTCAGAAATCAGAAAACCTGTGTGGATCCGCCATGTTCTAATCCCTGGCATCAATGATTCCAAAGAAGATCTGGCACATCTGGATGCCTTTGTAAAATCTCTTGGAAACGTAGAACGTTTTGAAGTGCTGCCCTACCATACCTTTGGAATTCCCAAGTGGGAGGCACTGGGAATCCCTTATCCACTCACAGGCATACAACCTCCCACGAAAGAACAGATTTCCCGTTCCGAAGAGCTGCTGCATACTATGGATTATAAGGGCTACCTGAATAAGATTTAATTTTGAGGATCCGTTATATATGGCGGATCCTATGATTCAGTCAAATTCCTTTCCCACCATCTGAATACATATGAAACTGCCAAAAAGCAGTTATAAACTCCCCTTTTGGTGCCTTAATCTTATGTAATAAAATATTCCCACTCCATCTGCCAAAAACCAGCCAATAGGAATCGCCCACCAAATGCCAGGCACTCCAATCCATGGCACAGCAGAAAGCATATAAGCCAAAGCCACCCTTGTGCCAAGAGAAATAATGGTAAGTATCACAGACATCCCTGGTTTGCCCAGTGCCCGATACAGCCCATACAGCAGGAACAAGCAGCCAATTCCACAATAAAATGCCCCTTCAATCCGAAGATAACGGATTCCTTCCGCAATAATCTCAATCTCTCCTTTTTTCACAAACAGCCCCATCAACGGAGCAGCAAATATCCAGATCGCCGCGGATATCACAATACAAAATATCATTGCCACAGTTATGGCGCCCTTTAATCCAACACGGATGCGTTCTTCTTTTTTTGCCCCATAATTTTGTGCAATAAACGTAGAAAAGGCATTGCCAAAATCCTGTACTGGCATATAAGCAAACGCATCGATTTTTACTGCTGCTGCAAAAGCTGCCATGATTGTGGATCCAAAGCTGTTGACCAGCCCTTGCACCATGAGGATTCCAAGATTCATCACAGACTGCTGTATACAGGTCAAGATAGAGAAACTAGCAATTTCTCTGATACAACTCCAGCGGATTCGGAAGTTTTTGAAAATTGTCCGAAACTCCTGACAACGCATAAGTGTATAAATTGCAATTCCCAATCCAGAAATATATTGTGACACTACCGTTGCCCCAGCCGCTCCGGCAACCCCCGTCTGAATTCCCAATACAAACCACAAATCCAAAATAATATTCAAAAGGGCAGAAACGGCAAGAAAAATCAGAGGTACCACAGAATTTCCCACTGCCCGCAGGAAGGATGCAAAATAATTATAAAGAAAAGTAGCTGCAATTCCACTGAAAATAATAATCAGATATTCCCTCATAAGCCCCCATACTTCTTTTGGTACCTGAAGAAAACTATGTATTCCATCCAAACAGGCGAAGGAAAGGATATTCAATAAAATTGTGATTCCTGCAATTAGCACAAAGGAAGCATATATGCTCTCTCTCAGACCATTTTCATCCCGTTGGCCAAAACGAATGGAAAAAACTGCGCCGCTTCCCATACAAAGACCTAACAGAATCGAAGTCAAAAATGTCATCAATGTAAAAGAAGAACCTACCGCAGCCAATGCATTACTTCCCAGAACTTGTCCCACAATCAAAGTATCTGCTACATTATAACATTGTTGTAATAAATTTCCTAAAATCATAGGAACCGCAAAACGAAGCATAGACCCCATAACAGGTCCTTTGGTCAAATCGCCTTTCATCCCAACCTCACTTTCCTATCATTTAGAATAGATAATTTCAAAACAAAAAATAATAAAATTTTTCATAAAATGTATAAAGTTTCCCAAATTACCTATTATTTTAAAAACAGTTTGCATATCTGTGCAACTGCCGGGATGGTCACGACAGATAACAATGTTGTCAGTGCCACGCCTCTGGATGACAAATCCCTGTCGCAGTCATACTGCTGCGCCAACATCGCTGTCATACTGCCAACCGGCGTTGCCAACATCACCAGGCACACCCCCAGCAACATGGAATTGCCCACAAACTGTACCAAAATCCACATTCCAACAACAGGAATCAGTATTAATTTAATTCCAGCAAATATCAGCAGCCTTACATCTGTCAGCATCTGCCGTAAAGACATGGTTCCAAAAGAAGCGCCTATCACCATCATACTCAACGGTGCTGTCAAATTTGCAAACATATCAAAAGCCTGGGACAATAAGTCTGGAAGCACAATATTCCCAAAATACAGAACCAATGCTCCAAGGCTTGCGAAAACACCAATATTCCCCATTTTCTTTAAACTGCTTTTCAGATTAATTTCCTCACTGCTCAGGCATAATATCCCATAAGTGTAAATTAAAATATTGTAGGGCAGAATAAACAGCGACACATACAACAGCGCCTCTTTGCCATACAGTGCAGAAATAATCGGAAACCCCATAAAACCAATATTGGAAAATACCGTCATCACCCGATAAACACCGTACTGTGACCGTTTCGCCTTTAAAATGTTCGGAAGAACCACTGCAAGCCCCATCAGGCATAAAAACATCCCTATGGAAATCATCGCTGTGACGACCAGTTCCTGGGAAGGAATCCTGTTTTCCCCTGACAAACTGGACAAAATCATTGCTGGATTGGCAATATTTACCACAATCCAGGATATCTTTTTACTTGTAATATCATCCAAGATCCCCTTTCGTTCTCCTAAAAAACCTATCAGCATGACAAGAAATAAAACCAGCATTTGTTGTAAAATCACCATGGTACATTCCTCCTTGCGATATATTGTACCACACTTACCCCTGTTTTCATTCATATTATGGCTGTCCCCAAAGGAAAACTTATTGTCATTACAATTGCAAAACAATCATAATAGCGTAAACAATCGGCTGAAGCAAAGGATAACACTATTTACCTGCTGCCGCCCATCTCCAGCGCCTGTTCCAACACTGCCTCAGAAAACACCCTTCCTCCCCTTAAAACAAGGATTTCCTTTGGCAGCATACCACTATCTTCCAGAGCCTTTGGTGCAATGCCAAGGTCAGCACACTGCAGCATAGGAATATCAAATATACTGTCCCCTGCCGCCATCACAAAGATATCTTTTCCTTTTTCCTTGCCATACGCTTCTAAAAACCGTCTGATGGCAGTCCCTTTATCCAGCTTTTTGGGAACTACATACACTTTGATGCCATTTTGGAATACTTCCACGCGTCCGGTATCAAGCTTTTGTGCCAGATATTCCACTGACTTTTCTGGTTCCCTGCTCTTGGTAAACAAAAATAGGCTGCGGATATTGCGCACTTCAAAGCTGCGGTTTTCATCTGATTCCATTAAATGCTGTGCCTTCCTCAGTTCTTCCTGGCAGTCCATGATAGATGCCAAGGATGTTTCATACCAGCCTCTATCCTCCCTGCCCTCCACAAGCAGCACGCCTCCATTGCAGACTAACGCGTATTCTGGAATTCCTATTCCTAAGTCAATCCTGTCATACTGTTCCTGGGTCCTTGTGGTAACAGGAATAAACAACATTTGCTCCCTTGCCTGTTCCAGCAATTCCTGGGTCCTTTTTGTGATAAATGATACTTCTCTCCCCTGATAATGTTCCACACATATCTTTTCCTTGCCAATCTCATGGCGGTAAGAATAGATCATGGTATTATCCAAATCAGAAAAAAATACTTTCATGTTCTCCTCGATTCTGTGCATTTTTTCAGCACATATAGGCAGCTCCTGTTTCCACCTTCCCACACTCCATTTGATACATACAAAACGTGCCAAGCCCCTGACCTTATTGGAACTTGGCACGCCGATTCCGTTTGCCTGTCTATACTCTTTCTAATTTCATACTTTATGGCACGTGTGCCCTAGAGGGTATAATGGGGTGCCCTTGGGTATACGATTCAAAACAAACTCAAATTACTCTGTTCCTACAACCATCTTGCGTACAAGATCCACTGGAATCATAGTAACTGCAAGCAGAACCACAACAATCCATCCCAGAATGCCAAAAGGTTCGCAGCTAAACATATTTCCAATCCAAGCAAATGGCGCCAATGGAACCAACGCTGCATTTACGATCAAAGCTTGTACCAAAATAATCGTAAAAAACACCTTTAAAAATCCTGTGTTTTCATCCAATCCTTTGAAAATCCCGAAACCATCGTCCCGGACATTAAAACCATTAAACAGCGCCGCCACGATAAACAACACAAAATATCCTGTCAAATGCTGTGCATCCGTCTCAAACAGCCCTCGGAAAAATGGAACTTTCAGGTAGACGAAACTGACGATTGTAAGCCAAGCACCCATGGTAAGGATCTGTGCCATCATCTTTTTACTGATAATGCTTTCGTCCCTTCTTCTGGGCTTTTCACCCATATACTTTTCCAGTGCCGGCTCATTGCCCAGCATAATGGCTCCAAGACCATCCATAACCAAATTGACAAACAACAAATGTGTTACCTTCAAAGGTTCTTCCACTCCAAAGAAAGGAGCAATAGCACTGACAATCACAGCCGCCACATTGATGACAAGCTGGAATTTGCAGAATTTTAAAATATTATGGTAAATAGTCCTGCCATACCAGATTGCATCCTTGATGGATTTAAAATTATCATCCAGAATTACAATCTTTCCAGCTTCCTTTGCTGCCTCTGTACCGCTTCCCATGGCAAATCCCACGTCTGCACGTTTCAGTGCTGGGGAATCGTTTACGCCATCACCTGTCATTCCAACCACTAGGTTCATTTCCTGGCAGAGCCTTACCATCCTGGATTTGTCTGTAGGCAAAGCGCGGGCAATGACACGGATATGGGGTATGATCTTTTTCACTTCATCGTCTGACATTCCATTTAACTGTGCCGAGGAAAGGGCTCGGTCAGATGGATCTCTTAACAGTCCTGCATCCTTTGCAATCGCTACGGCGGTTTCCAGGCGGTCTCCAGTAATCATCACAACCTGGATTCCTGCATGCTGCACCTGCTCAATCGCCTCCCTTGCCTCTGGTCTGACGTCATCCCGGATTCCCACCAGCCCGATAATTACAATATCATCCTGGATGGTATTTTCCACCATATTTTTTTCAGAGTAACCAAATGCCAACACACGCATTGCCTTAGAGGCAAGATCATCAATTTTCCGATTCAGGACCGCTGGGTCAATATCTTTCACATTCCCCTCTGCGTCCAGGTACTTTGCGGCAGCAGCCAGAAGTTTCTCCGGCGCGCCTTTGTAAAATGTTTTTCCAAGGCTGTCGATTCTAGCCTGGCTGAATTTGTTTGCTGAATTAAACCCCTGGCTTGCAGTGACTGCACACTCCTTATCTGCTTCCAAGGTATGAAATGTCTCTTCACCAATAAATTTCATCAGCGCCTGGTCTGTGGCATTTCCGCCAATGACCCGGTGCCGCGCATCAAACATGGACTGGGTATTCTTGCCAATGGCAAGATCTACCATTCCTTTCACTTTGCTGTGCTTGCTTAAATCTGAAATTTCAATGGAATAGCCGTCTGCAGTGAAGAAATCCACTACTTCCAGCATACCTTTCGTAATTGTCCCTGTCTTATCGCTGAACAATATATTCAGGGAACCAGCTGTCTCAATTCCCTCTGCTTTTCTCACCAAAACATTGTGATCTAACATTTTGCTGGTATTTTGCATCAGCACCAGGGAAATCATCAGCGGAAGCCCTTCCGGCACTGCGCAGACGATAATTACCACAGCAAGAGACACGGCAGAAATAATCTTTTGAATGACAACCTGGATCCCCAAGTCAAAAAATGCTCCTGGTCCCCCTGCAGTCATTATAAAATACCCAAGATACAACACTGCAATGACAATAGCTCCAATATATCCAAAGGTAGAGATCTGTTTTGCCAGAATCCCCAGCTTCACCTTCAGCGGTGAATCCGGCTCATCCTCCTGCATCTCCTCTGCCATCTTGCCCATCATGGTCTTTAAGCCCACTTTTCGGACATCCAAAATACCTTCGCCATCGAAAACCACCGCCCCCCGAAACAGCGAATGGGAGTCTACAAAAGTATCACCGGTAATCTCTTCAGCAAGCTGGAAACTGTCGTCTGCCGCCGTCTTCTTACATTCTTCTGCCTCACCATTCAAAGCGGAATTGTCCACCCGAAGGGAGCCAGACACCAATACGCCGTCCGCTGGAATTTTATCTCCGGACTGCAGCAGCACCTTGTCCCCTACTACTACATCATCCACATCAATCACCGTTATGACGCCGTTACGATGTACCTTACACTGATCTTTCTTGGTATTTTCTTTTAGTTCCTGGTACTTGGTATCGCTTGCCACACCTGTCTTTGCCGAAACAAATGCCACAATAAATACTGCCACGATGGTTCCCAAAGGCTCATAGATCTCTGCATAGCCAAAGAAAAACATAACGATCATCAATGCTGCAATTGCAAGCAGGATCTTGATCATAGGATCTCCAAAAGTTTCTTTAAACTCCTCCCAAAATGTGGTAGGCTCCGAATCTGGAATGGCATTGGAACCATACTGCTGCCTGGAATCCTCCACCTCTTTATCGGTCAGTCCATTAAATTTCATTCAAAAAGTTCCTCCTTTATCTGGATATTGATACAGCAATCCTTATAAATACCGATTGGCAAGTTCGCCAAGTCCTGGGTCTGTGGTTCCCTGCCCGATAGCATTAAATTTCCACTCGCCGTTGTGCCGGTATACTTCACCGAAAATCATTGCTGTCATACCAGGATAACTTTCTGTCAAGTCGTATTTGCACATTTCCGTGTTGTTTCTGGCATCCACAAGGCGGATAAATGCATTCTGCACCATGCCGAAATGCTGTTTTCTTTGTACTGCCTGGTAAATATTTACCACCAGCACAATCCGGTCATATTCGGCTGGAACACTGGCAAGATCTACAATAATCTGCTCATCGTCCCCTTCTCCGGCTCCAGTGAGATTGTCTCCCATATGTTGGACAGAACCAGAAGGATGGCGCAGGTTGCCAAAATACACAATATCCTCCTTGTAACTTAACTTTCCATTGATCAAAAGCAATGCAGATGCATCACAGTCAATGGACTGGGGCTTCTTTGAGAAAAATCCGCCTTTACTTTGCTGGACTTCATCCCATCCAAGGCCAATGACCACTTTGGAAAGCCCAGCATTGCCTTTGGACAGGTTTACCTTCTGCCCCTTTTGTAAACTGATTGACATAGCTGCCTCCTTCTATCCTACCTCTACGCCATAATTTGCACACAGCGCAGCCAATCCCCCTTGATAACCGCATCCAATGGCATTGAATTTCCACTCGCTGCCATTCTTATACAACTCGCCAAATACAACCGCTGTCTCGATAGAGAAATCCTCTCCTAAATCATAGCGGACAAGCTCCTCTCCATTTTCTTCATTGTAAATACGGATAAACGCATTGTTCACCTGACCAAAATTCTGTTGTCTCTGCTCAGCCTCATAGATCGTAACTGTAAATGCAATCTTTGTGATGTCTGCAGGCACGTTGGACAAATCCACCTTAATCTGCTCATCATCACCATCACCGACTCCAGTCAGGTTATCTCCCAGATGTTGGACACATCCTGTTGGATGAGTCAGATTTCCATAGAATACAAAATCCTCCGACACGGATGCCTTCCCATTTTCTCCCAATAAAAATGCTGCCGCATCCAGGTCAAAGGCTCCTCCTGTATCGTACTGGTTGACATCCCATCCCAATCCTACCACAACTTTAGATAATCCGGGATTTCCTTTTGTAAGGCTTACTTTCTGCCCTTTTTGTAAATTTACTGGCATTGGAATACTCCTTCCTAATCTCTACATCCATTGAACACCCAATGATGCTGTTCGGCATATCATAAGGTATACCCAAGTGCTGCCCACGATGCTGTTCGGCATATCATAAGGTATACCCAAGTGCTGCCCACGATACCATTCGGTGTGTCAAAAGCTATATTTAAAACATTCCCAAATTTTGATACAAAAAACATCAAAAAAGAATTTTTATGCAATTTCTATTCCATAGTGTCCGCATAAAGCGGCAAGACCACCCTGGAAACCACTGCCAATGGCATTGAATTTCCACTCGCCATTGTGGCGGTACAACTCGCCTACCACTACTGCTGTCTCAATAGAGAAATCCTCTCCCAAGTCATAGCGGATCAATTCTGTATTGCTGGACTCATCCACGATACGGATAAAGGCATTGCTTACCTGGCCAAAATTCTGACGTCTGGTATCTGCCTCATAAATCGTACAGGTAAACGCAACCTTGGAAACATTGGACGGAATCTTTGTCAGGTCAATCTGGATCTGCTCATCATCGCCCTCTCCTTCACCAGTCAGGTTGTCCCCCATATGCTTTACGGCACCGCTGCTGTGCTCTAAATTTCCATAAAAAATAAACTCTTTTT
This sequence comes from uncultured Lachnospiraceae bacterium, assembly GCA_951801955.1. Lineage (GTDB taxonomy): Bacteria > Bacillota > Clostridia > Lachnospirales > Lachnospiraceae > Petralouisia. Next base: position 35,600 of record CATOOV010000015.1, on the reverse strand, counting down.
CGGTAGGGCACTTGCCATTATCTCCAAGCAAAAATGCTGCTGCATCCAAGTCAAAATCTGCACCGGAATCAAATGCATTGACATCCCATCCCAGTCCTACCATAATACTTTTTAATCCTGGATTTCCTTTGGTTAAATCTACTTTCTGTCCTTTTGATAAGTTAATTGGCATATTCCTTTTCCTCCTTAATGTTTAATGATTGTTTGGCATATGATACATCCTGTTGAACTCTGTCTTGATATTTTCAAGCCTTGCCTGATCCTCTATACGCTGTTTTTTGGCATTTTCCTGAATTTGCTTTGTCTCGTCAATACCATTTACAATGGTCCGCCAGGTTGTTTCCAGTGTCTCTATTTTAATGGAGCTTCCCGACGCCAGCCTTGCTGTCATCTTAGACTGCTCCGCAGTATTTCTTGCATTTTTAATAAGCATTTCATTGGTCTTTTCATCCAGCGCCGACATTGCCTCCGCCTGGATACGCTGCCGTTTGAGCATAATTGCCTGTGCCAATGCCTGTTTAAATACAGGCAGTGTGACGATAAATGCTGAATTAATTTTCCGTACCAGATTCATATTGCTGAACTCCATAGTCTTAATCATTGGGACAGACTGCATCGCCACATTTTCTGCTGTGCGAAGATCCTGGGTACGCTGCTCCAACATCATCAACGCCTGCTGTAAACTCTGTATCTCAAATTGGATGGAAGTATCTCCAGTAGCCTCCATATCCCTCTGCCTTTGTGCAATATATTCTTCAATCTCCCTGCACCCCTGCTCTCCAGCTAAGATATACTTCACCAGTTGGTGGTAATAATTTACATTTGCCTCAAACATCTGGTTCAATTTGCGATTAGATTGCTTGATCTCAGATTCATACTGCTTTAACTGTACATAAATCTTGTCAACTTCCTCGCCCATCGTATGATATTTTGCCAATATTTTATCCAACTGTTTTCTTAAATTCCCAAAAAGCTTGCCAAAGAGTCCTGGATTCTCCTTGAGTTCCTCAATGTCAAACTTGGACATAATCTTTGCCAACGTGTTTAACATTTCACTGGAGTCGTCCAACTGGGACATATTCATACTGTTTAATACCACGTCAGATGCTTTGGAAATCTCCTCAGCCGCCTCGGCGCCAAAAGATACGATGGTTTCCAGGTCATTGACTGCAATAGTGCTTACCAGGTCATCCACTTCCTGGGAATTTACAAGTTTTTCATTCATCTGCTGCCGGTCTGCAACAATATCATACTGTTCCACTACCTCGATCTCATTTTTGGTATCGGGTACTGTGGACTGCTGCTGCGTTGTAGTTTTACTAAAATCTAATGCCATACTCATGTACCTCTCTTAAATATTCTTTCCCGCCAGGACTGACGTGTATTTTTATTCGATGAAACGGAAGAAAACTCAGGAACCTGGAGGTCATATACATAATCTCCAATCTGGTGTTCTTCCATCAACCTCTGATTAAAATGCTGTTCTATGCTCTGATACCCTGTAGGTACAAAAAACAATACATCAAAGCCTACCAAGTTCAAAAACGCACTGATAATGGAATCCTCCAAAGAAATCGGCTTCTCTGTAGGATTGATAAATATAACCTTTGGATTTTTCTTGGTAAAATCAAATTTCTGGATCAGGCGCAAAATCTCTTTTTTCATATTCAAAATCGTGGAGACAATGGTATACTCCGTGCCATTTTCAAAGGTGCCGCGAATGACACGCTGGTCAATCAAAAGCTGAAGCTTTTCAAAAATATGTTCCTGAATTTCCTCCCTGAGAACCCCATAGGGATAAGCAGAATGTGCCCGAATTTTTGCCTTTTGGACTTTTCCATTTTTGAAAAATTCTGTTGCATGGGATTTCATAGGGTTGAAATCGGTAGGATTCAGATATGGCACCTCTTTGATTACCAAAGTATCGCTTGTAATCAAACTCTTAATCGCAGCCCAGTAAGCAGGCACGTTTCCATCCTTGACCCCGGATACCTTGGCAAAAATCACAGGCATATTGACCACATCCTCCACCGTACTGAAACTTGGCCGATATTTCAGTTCCTGCTCCCACAGGATTGATATTTCCTCATACATCGTCCGCAAAGTAACTGCGACTGCCTTCCCATACTGCTGGTTTCGATAAATCCCTGAATCCTGATACATTAACGTGTCCAACTCCCGTTCTGCATGATATGCCGCAGTTCCGATTTTTATCTCACCATTTTCTCTTGGATACCTGTTCACATTGAGGGACTCTGTATAGTGGATTTCATACAAAACCGGGTCTTTCAGGACACACTGGGAATTAAGGTTCGGCACCAATATCAGCACATCAATGGGCAGTTTTGCCAAAAAACGCAGGAACATGGCATCATTTTCATCCTTACAGCCCCCTAAATAAATCAGACAACTGATCTCTGGCAGCTTCCAGTTACAAAATAATTCTGGCTGGTAACGTTTCAGCCAGCACAGCAGGTACACTGCCTTGTTAGTCAAACGGTTTAGATTCATGCCCGCTTCCTTGGACTCCGCCAAAAGGATATCCAAAAATGCCTTGTGCATCAGCCGCTGCAGTTCTTGGTTTGCAGTATACTGGATCTTTGCCTTCAAATCCAAAAGCATCTGCTCTTGGTTGTTATAGTTTTTCCGCTGGATGGCATTGATCTCCTCCATGGTCGGTTTGGGGATTGCCCCCTCTAAGATTACCAGCCTGCGTTTGCTGTTTTTCAGCACTAACTGTAACTGATACAATTCATTTTGATAGGTCAGTTTATCCTCCACACCATAGATGCGGATAAAACAATTGTAATACAGTTTAGGATCTGTTCCCCTGCTTGGGATATCTGCCTGTATATCTGAAAATCCCTTTCCTTTGATCCAGGCATTGGTGCAGTTGCGGCTCTCTGGCTTAATTCCATACAGCCGTTCATTGTTCTGCTTATTTTTGATTTCCTCCAAAATCCATTTCAGGCTGAACGTCTCTGGAAAAGAAGACAGCCCTGGCAGGGCAAGCTCTTCTGACAGCCTGGAATCTGGATCCAATTTGCGATACCCTCCATCTCCGTGATATTGGAGGAGCACTACATCACATCCTGCATTTGACAAAATGGAAATTAACATCAGTTCATAATTGCTGATATCTCCCTCATATAAAATTTTAGGTACTTTATTTTCGCCTAACTGGCTGACAATCCGCTCAAATTTATAATACAGCCAGCACATAAACTTAATGTATGCATTCCTTAGCATATTGTCATTCTTACCGTTTTTTCGCATGGAATCCAGCGAATCATAGATAGACGCCGCCACTGTGTCCCTCTGGTAGCCGTTCATTCTTGGCAGCCACTTTTTCAAACTTGCCGTCAAAAATCCTAAATTCATCTGGAACGCCATTCCCATAATTTCATTGTAATAGGCAAGGTTTTTCTCATCTGGATTGGGAATTTTGCCTTCTATTACAGCCCCTGACATCCTTGCCGCCTGGTAATATTTCTGGACAAATTCCTGTACCTGCCCATTATACCCATTAATCCGATAAAAATAGACGCCCTTCTCTCTTCGTTGATTCAATTCAATGAAAAAATCTTCCAGTCCTTGTATCTTTTTATGCTCAAACATAGATTTGTTTCACCTTCAATATTTGTTCATTTTGTTTCGATTCATTACAAATCCAAGCCCGGCCCCTACAAGCCCTCCCAGGATATGTGTCAAATTTGAAACATTGCTGTTGACAAAAATTCCTTCGTAAACCTGCTGCCCGATATACAGCGCCGCAACTAGGATAAAAGTCAGCGGAATACTGCCCTCTTTGATACTGGTAAAAGAGGACAAAAGAATCAGGGCAAATACCACACCGCTTGCCCCTAAAAGCTGCACACGGGGAAACAGGGCAAAATTCACAATCCCAGTTACCAATGCCGTGGTTAAAATCACAAACAGCAGATTGGATGAACCATATTTTTCTTCCAGCAAAGGTCCTACCACCAGAATGAGCATAATATTTCCGATAAAGTGTTCCCAGCCTGCATGTCCAAAGATATGCCCCACAAAACGGATATATGTCAGGGGGCTAAACAGAGATGACCGATAGACACTGAACAACAAGTTATTCGTCCTGCCTCCTGTCATCATTCCCAAAATCAATGCCGCAAAGCAAACCAGTGTAAAGCCCAAAATCACCGGAGAATTAAAAGAGATTTTAAATTTCTGTTCCCTCATTACACACCTCCACACCTACTTTCTTGCAATTATACTCCATTTCCAGAATTTTGTATATAAAAATCACTTTTTTATTTTGTTTTTTGGCAAATAACAAGGTCGGAAACCACCGCCTTCCGAATTCCAGGCTTCTTGTTACAATTGTTTTTCACATCTTTCTATTTTTTAAGGAACAAAAGTGCGTTTCAAAATCCTCATGGCTAACTGCTCTTGCTAACGCATCTTTTGTTTTTTTAGAACTAACGTTCTAAAATCCATTGACATTTGCAAACATTTGTTCTATAATTACAAAAAAGGGGAGAACATCTAATATGCCAAAACAAACATCCATTCAAAAACTTATTTATAAGCTTCCAAGCAAACGATTGCGACAGGCAAAATGGAATCTTACTCTGCCATTTTCCTCTGCCATGAAAAATGGGACAGATATCGTAGCTTTGTCAGACAGCCAACTCCTGCGCTGGATCTGTGAATTAAACGGGCAGGAGGATTTTGATAAAAAAGCTGCAAGACTGAAAAAAGAAATCCATATCATAAAAAAACAACCCAACCAGATAGAAAATCAAAACAAACTCAAAAAATTGTATCAAAAATTATATGCCCTGCAATACCAGAAAGACTATCTCTGTTTGATTATGGAATCTGATAAAGATTACGACCGCGCCAATCAGGGTTTTACCATCAATGGCTATCGATACCATCGCTTGCTGGGCACAAACAATGGAATCAAAAAATCTACCATCACCTACATTGGGGAAAATGTATACAAAAAGATTGTTACACGCATAGATAATGGAAGAGACAAGGGCAAGCCTGTCATTCCTGCAAAATTGGAGGCATATCAGGCATTGGTCTGCAGTGCATCCATCCCTGTCCCCATGCCAAGAATTGCCGTCGTTCCAGACTGCCGCGTATCTTTCCGGGAAAATGTCATCAAAATCAGTGATTCGGACGGCGATGAACCAGTCCTTACCTACGAAAAAGATTATCAAATAGAATATTGTGATTCGGACGGTTACGGGCTGATGTCCCCGGATTATTCCCGTATAATCAACAGGGCGCTCAATGGCGGCGATGGACCAGGACAAACCATCTCTGGTGTAAATATCAGGTACGCCTGGACCAAAGGCATGTTATTTACCTTTGACTTTCTGGAATTTGCCAGACAATTAAACCATGGAAACCTAAGATTCCAAGACGTCTGGGGCACATGGAGGACTATTTCTGACTATGATGTGATCCTCACTGCCTCCATGGTAAAACTTTGGGACTCTTATGACAACCTGGAACAGTTCCTCACCTGCTCTGACGAAAATCATTATCAGTTTTCAGTTACAAAAGCAATGCCCCATCAATTGGAACATGTGAGAAATGCCAACTACCAATTTTTACAGACCTATGAGTTATCTGACAAAGAGCTTTATGAATTGTGCAGTCCCACAATCCAGGAAATTCAGGATGTCCTTGGAAATGATTGGCGAAAAACCATCGTCTTTGCAAAAGGGGTATCCCTAAGCGATGACAAGATTGACAATATGGACGACGACATGATCAAAGCATTGATGATAGACAGGCGCTTATTAAATGATTCTTTTGTCAGGGATAAGATTTATAACATGCTCAAAAAACGGATGGAAATTGCCACAAAAGGTTCCATTAAACTGAGCGGTAACTTTTCTATGGTTTCCGGTGACTTATATGCCTTGGCCCAATCTATTTTTGGCCTGCCGGTCACCGGGTTGTTAAAGAAAGGCGAAGTTTACCAGAAATATTGGATTGACAAAACTGTAAAAGAAATCGCCTTGTTCCGCGCCCCCATGACATGCCATAACAATATCAGGCGAAGAACTGTCGTACATACAGAGGAAATGGATTTCTGGTACCAGTACAATACCACTGGAATTATTTTAAATGCATGGGACACCACTTGTGATGCGACAAACGGCAGTGACAAAGACGGGGATATGTTTTTTACCACTGACCATCACATCCTCCTTTCACATACCCGGAATGCCCTTACTATCGAGTGTGTACAGAGAAAGGCACCAAAAATCATTCCCTCAGAACAAGATATGGTACAAGCAAACAAGCTTGCCTTTGGAGATGAGATTGGAAGCACCACAAACCATATTACATCCATGCTGGAACTCCAGTCATCATTTGATAAAAACAGTGAAGAATATAAGACATTGGACTACCGTATCAAATGCGGGCAGCATTTTCAGCAAAACAGCATAGACAAGGCAAAAGGCATTCTTGCCCGCCCGATGCCCGATTATTGGTACAGCCATTCTGCATGCCAAAAACTGCCAGAGTTTACAGAAGAAGAAAGGCATTTCAAAGAGTTATGTTTTCGCATCGTGGCACAGCGAAAACCCTATTTTATGCGATATATCTATCCAGATTTAAATGCAAAATATAAAAAGTACCTCAAAGATGCCAACAGTAAATGCATCCGGGAATTTCAACAGCCTTTGGAGGAGCTTATAAAAAAATCAACGAAAACCCTTTCCGAAACGGAATTTCTGGACTATTACAAAAAATTTCTGCCTGTGGGCGACCATCCCTGTACGGTAAACAGGATTGCGTGGCTGATGGAAGACGCTTTGAAACACGATTTGAAAAAACCTCCTGACAGAGACAGACAAACATTTGATTTTTCCATCCTGAAATCGGGTGTGGCTTACAGCAAAAAGGACTACCAGAAAATAGCCAAAATCAAGACAGACTATGATCATTGTGTAAAAGCTTATCAAAAACTGGCTCACAGGCAAAGATTAGACCAAGAGGAAGTACGCAGAAACAAAATGCTCATGCTGATGGATTATCAATCAAAATGCGAGATAGTTTGTCCCAATGAAAAAGAACTCTGCGACATCCTGATTGACCTGTGTTACGCCTCCACTGGTTCCAAACAATTTGTATGGGACCTCTGTGGAGAAATCATTATTAAAAACTTATTGGAAAAAAACAACTACTTGATACATTATCCTGCATTGGTCCCCTCTCAAGGAGAATTTGAATACGGCGGCGAACAGTTTGTTATGAAAGTCCGAAAAATAAAATGATCTATAGCGGGCACTGCAACGATGAATGACAACACAGCAAATGGAAATTAGGCAAGATAGACAATGACAAGCTGTGGTCATTTTCAATAAAAATACAAGATGGACGGTGATAGGCTTTGATAATTTTAAATGAAAAACATTATGTGGAACATATTCTCTCAGAGGGAACCCTTGCCCCCTCCTGTACCCACACATTCCTGCGTCTGTATGCTAGATATCTTTATCACGAAAAAAAACTGCAAAAAAATGAAATTGTGCAAAAATTAGATTCCTTCTTGGAGCACAGTGAGCCACATTATCAGAAAGAGAACTGGGCAGCCCCGCTGGAACAGTATGCAGCAAAAGCATCCACCTATCCTTTATGCAAATGTGACGGAGTTTGGATGACAGATTGTGAATTGCAGACGATTCTTGCCCTGCATGACAAAGTGCTGGAACGGCTTGCCTTTACCCTTTTATGTCTGGCAAAGTTCAGAGATTTCAAAAACCCAAAGAATGACCACTGGATTTCCAACAGCAATGGTGAAATCTATTCCATTGCCTGCATTAACACCACTGCCTTTGAGAAAGACAATAAATTGCACCTTTTAAAAGAGCTTGGGCTCATCGCCTTTGCAAAAAAGGTTGACAACCTGAACATCCGCATTTTATTCGTGGAGGAAACCGGAAAAAAAGAATTGTTTGTATCTGATTTCCGAAAACTGGGCTATGAATGGCGGCTGTATAAAGGTGAAAAATACATCCGCTGCACCGCCTGCGGCATCTTGGCGAAAAATACCAATGGCAAACGGAAATACTGCGTGGAATGTTCCAAAAGGATTGATTTGCAAAAGGCAAAAGAGCGGATGAAAAAAATACGGAATTTATAAAATATAAATACATATGTTCGATTTGCATAAGAACTTCTGTTCCCTGAAATTGCCTATAAAATCAAGGTTTTTCAGATCTTCTGTTTTAAAATGAGATTTTTCTATATGATAGAGATACATGATACACCCCAACACAAAATTGGTAACTTCCTGGGGGCTGATACTTTTCTATCAACAGATGGCAGTGCTTTCATTTTTGAAGGTACTGTCATTTGCCGTTTTTAAATCAAAAAAAGGAGGTAATTACAAAAATGGCAAACACAAATAACCCTAAGAATAAGTCTGCAACTATTGATTTTGAAATTTCAAAACGTGAAGAACAAGCAAAAGCATTTTCCTCTATGCTTCAAGCACAAATGCAGCAAGCACAAATGCAGCAAACACAAATCGCAAACACCATTCGACTCTCCATTGATACTGGTAATTATGAAACAAAAATTGACAACCTAATCTCACGTACCAAACAATGGACAGATACCAATGGAAATGCAAAAATCAGCACAGACGCACTGTCTGAAGCATTCCAAAAACTGAACGCTGCTTCTGCAGCCCTCTCAAAAAATAATACTTTTGAAAACCAACAAACATTAATCCAAACAGAAAAAGAATTGGGTACTCAAATTAAGCATGTTACAACTTCTATAAGCCAAATGACTGCTCAATTTGCAAAAAACTCAGTTATCTCTTCACTGCATAATCAAATTGAGGATTTCTACAACAAGAACGGGGCTGCCCATAGCAGATGGGGCTTGCAATTGCGTAACATGATGTCTGAAACGGCTTCCGGCGCCCAATTGACACATCAAAGAGTTGCTGAAATCGAATCATCCTTCCGACAGGTAAGCACTGCTGCCGGACAATCTGGAAAACTCGGCAAATCATTTTTTCAGTCACTCAAAGAGGGAAGCAACATCTTCAGCCATTGGTTAAATTCCACATATCTTATTTCACAAAGTTTCTCAAAGATAAAACAGGCATTAAGTGAATTAAAAGAGGCAAACACTATCTTAACCGAAATCAGCAAAACCAGTGACCTGTCCGCCGGTCAGTTAAAAATATTGGGGGACTCTTCCTATGAAAATGCAGACAAATATGGCATAAAAGCATCTGATTATCTGACGAATGTTTTGAAAATGTACCAGGCAGGCTATGGAAATGCAGAAGAGCTGGCAGAGATCAGCACCCTTGCCCAAAGCGCTGGTGGTATTGATGCCAACCTTGCAAATGAATATGTAATTGCAAACGATGCCGCCTTCCAATATGCAGGAAATGCCGAAAAATTGACAGCACTGCTTGATGGTCAGAATCAGGTTACAAGCAGGAACGCTGTAAGCTTGGAAGAACTCGCCCAAGCAACCAAAGTCGCCGCCAGCCAATTGGCAAATTTAAATATTTCGGAAGATGAAATGACTGCATTGTTGGGAACTGGCATTGCCACAACAAAAGAGTCTGCGGAAACCGTTGGACGCGCAGTAAGGGCAATTATCATGGATCTTCAGCAAATAAAAGGAGAAACCGGATTTGACAGTGAAGTGATTGACGACAAAGCATTAGAAAAAGCGGAAGCAAGATGCCGCAGCCTAGGAATCGAATTGAGCTCTATGCAAAATGGCATGGAAAAACTGAGGGCTCCTATGGAAATTTTAAAAGAACTCTCGGAAGTTTACAATTCCCTGCCAGACGATTCGGCAGAAAAATCCGCCATCCTCTCAGATATCGGCGGCAAGTACCGGAGCAATGTGCTCAGCAGCATTCTGACAAACTGGGACAAATATGAAAAAATGTTGGGAGACTATCAAAATTCAGGTGGTTCTGCTATGGATACCGCTATGAAAAGCGCCAATAACTGGGAAGGCGCTTTAAACAAGTTATCCAATACCTGGACAAGTACCGTTGAAAATATTGCTGATTCCGATGCGGCAATTGGCACGGTCAATGCCTTTGATGGCATTTTGTCTATTGTCAATCGTGTCACAAGCGCCCTAGGTTCTATGGGAACCATTGGCTTAGGTGCATTTGCATTCTTAAACAAAGGTAGGTCAAACATGATTTTGCCCTTTATGGCGGCAACACCATATTGCAAGTTTTAAAAGGTGTCAAAGTATGAAAGGTGGAAGCCAAGTAATACAACGGGAATCCCTTATTGACATCCACTACAACGTAGCCAGTAATGGCAGGCGTGACAGTGCCGAAAGGCAAAAAAAACGGATGTCTGGCTATATGCTAACCAATAACGCTAACCAGCCCCGTATACTATGAAAAATAAGATATACAAAGATGGGAAATCCGAAACCAAGCTGTGAGACTGTAAGGCTCACAGGGCAGGGATGGAATCCTGCCCTCCTACGTTGAACGAGGGTGAAGGCGCAGAGACTGTAAGGCACAGTGTCTTAAATTCAAGATACAGAGAGACAGTCCAATTTCTGTCATACAACGTATGGCAGTCTATGCTCGCTGGTAGAAAGACCAGCAAGGAGGGAACTCCGAGAAGCAGCATAGAGTGAGATTGAAAAAATACAATATTAGTCAAATGCCCCGCAGCAAGCTGACGGGGCATTTCTTAACTTGTTTTATGCAAGTTCGCCCCAAGGGCGGGGTATTCGCACCCAAAGGGCACCTACCCTCGCGGCTGTCTACATTCCGTTTTGGTACATGCTTAACATGCGCCACTGGCGCATAGCACCGTCAAATATCCATGGAAACATGGCTATTTTCCTAAGTGCCCTTTGGGTACATTGCTCGCGGGAATAAATATTTAAAAATCCCCAGGTTTCCATTTATATCCACACATCTGGCAAACATTTCTTGGAGAGCCGGCACCCCAAAATCCTGTAACAATCGAAAAACCGCGGTTAATAGTAGCTATATGTGTTGAACTACATTTAGGACATTTTAATATTTTATTATCAACATTATCTATAGTATGTATTGGCATTGGCTTGTCAAGTGGTGCATTTTTCTTCATAGTTGATTCATATGGGTGGTTCTTTCTGTGGATTTTATGAAACAAATTTTGATAAGCTATATGAAATTTCAACAACATTAATAAAGAAAATAAGACAAAAACTAGAACTGCTGTTGCTATACAATATTCTATATTTCGTATAAGTGAAGCTGTAGATACATCAATCCTATATTGAACAATAATACTTGACGTTGGTAATGAAAGAATTATGGCACATATGATCAAACCTCCTACAACAAAAAAAATAAATATTTTACGCCATAGTTCCTCTTTATCTCTATATTGATTCAATTTGACCATTTCTTCATTTGGTGGTTTATTACCATTTTTTAGATTCACTTGTTTTTGCTGGTATTTTTGGAACGGACTATTTTTCATTACCTTGTACCCCCGATTTAATTATATTCTCTTAGCATTATAGCAAAATTCTATAATAAATTCAATCTCATAAATAGAAAATCAAAGATATAAAAAAAGAAATATCTACTTTAACAGATAAGATACAAACTTTAGATTCTATAAATATCAATACTAATTCATTATCAGGAAAACAGATCCATACATTGTTTGGTAATTTGGATACTACCCAGCTCCAAGCCTACAATAATGAACTGCGATCTATTTCAAATGCAAATTACGGAAATTTTTCAATATCGCAAATACAGGAATATGCAAACGCAGTAGAAGGACTAGAACCTAAGCAGGCAGCACTCTTACTATCAACCCAGGGACTTACCAATGCACAAATTGCAGATACATTGGCGGTAAGCGAATCAAATGTCGCCAAAAATTATCAGGCAATGGCAGATGCAGGATTATTAGCCCGGAAACAGGAACTGACCGTTGCAAAAGTACACGAGAACTTACAAACTGTATTAGGTGCAGAAGCAGATACCAGTGCAGCGATGGCTTCCTTGGGGGTATCTGCTGCCATCGAAGGGCAGGAACACCAAACTGTAAAATTAACAACTGAAAAACTAAAACAACTAGTTACTGATCACGCTTTGACAGAAGCACAGGCACAAGAACTTGCCATGCGAATTGGGGTAACTGCATCTATGGAAACCCAAACAACAAGCACACTCCCCAAATGGATTGCATCGTTAAAAGCTGCTACCCTTGCCATCTGGGAACAAATACAAGCTACAAAAGTATGGCTGACTACTAATCCTGCTGGATGGACCGTACTAGCTACTACAGTTATAGGCGGATTAACATTAGTTTTTAAAGAACTTGCAAAATCTCGGAAGAAAGATAGCGACGCAGCAGTAGAAGCTTATGAGAAGTCAAGAGAGCAAATCCAGACGAATAAAGAAGAAACTGGATCACTCAACAATTTAATTGAAAAATATAAAGAATTACGTTCGAAGTCTGCTCTCAATGCAGATGACAGAAATCAAATTAAGGAATTACAATACGATATTGCAGACCTGGTTGGCGCAGAAGCCAAAAACCTTGATTTAGTTAATGGGAAACTGGACGAGCAGCTTACCAAACTAAAAGAAATACAAGGTAAAAAATCAAAACAAAATTTGGAAGAGGCAAGGAATAATTATTATAAAGCACAATATACGGCAGATACATTGGTTGGTGATTTTGATGAATATGGAAACGATGCATCTATATCTCAAGAAGAGCTCTATGAATACCTTGGAATACAACACGATGCATACAAAAATGAATACAGAGACACAAATGGAGAAACTGTTTACTGGGCTGATATTCTAAACGACTTTAAAAAGGACTTTCCAGATATTGTAAGGGACAGCCACAACATAATTTCCCATGATATTGTCGTAGATACAAGGGAAATAGACAACATAGAAGATAAAATAAAACGATTGGAAGAATTCAGGGATTCTATGCGTGGAACAGAACTCATCAAATCAAATTTCTATTCAAGTATCTTGGATTCCATTGACCATTATAGGAATTTTAGTAAAAATTCAACACAAGCTACTGATAATTTTGTGGATTCACTGATTGATGACCTGTCAATATCAAACGAAGAACTATCAGATATCAGCGTTGATTCATTAGAAACTTTTCAGCAATACCGCCAGAAAATGATTGATGAAGCAAAAAGTGATGAGACGATTACACAAATGCTTATAGATAAAACATTGTCAGAAGATGATCTAAAAATTGCTGTAGATGACTTTATGGCAACTGCCACACACTTCTCCTCCTGGTATGAACAATGGCAAAGAAATATCCCAGAACAAAAACTCTCCTTCAAACAAGCCTGGTCCTCCCTGGACACTCCAGAAGATGAATCGTTAAAATCCTTGAAAGAAGACCTCCTCTCCCTTGCGGAAGCCGGAGCGTTGACCTATGAATCTTTCCATCAAACAACAGGCTCCAAATCCTTCCTCACCCAGCTTGGCATAAAACCAAACGATATAACTTCGATCAATGAAGTCATTGAAAAGGTAAATAAACTGGCATCTTCAGCTGACCAACTGGCGTCCATGAAAAAAGGAATCTCCGGCCTTACTGAGAATTTACAGAAGAAACAAGAAGAGCCAGACAAGGCAATTGACGCAGACGTGTTGTCTGGCATGGATCCAGGATTAAAAAAACAGACAAAAGAATGGAAAAAGTATGAAACCGTATTGGGAGACGCTTCCTCTTCGATCGAAGATGTCCAGAAAGCTACCAATGACCTTGCCACAGCTTATATTAGAAGCAACAATTTTCTTGCCAACCTTACGGAAAGCAAAAAAGATTACTATATCAGCCAGTTAAGTGCAATGGGGGTAGACAATGCAGAAGAGATTGTACAAAACTCACTCAATGAAAAACTTGAAACCAACCGCCTGACGATGGAAGCATTAAAGCTTGTGAAAGATGGGGTGACAGAGGCAAGCCTTCAGGAAGTTGATAAACTTTTACAGGAAGAAGGCGCTGTCTGGGGCGTTCGGGAAGCCGTTATGTCTGCGGTTGCCGCAGAGACAATATTTGCGGAAAATAGTGACCTTGGCGTCACTTCAAAGATTTCATCCCTTGAATCCCTGATAGCCATTACCTATGGCGCCGCCGCTGCCATGGAGTTTGCCGCTGCCACTGGCGGCTACGACGACAAGGGATTTAAAAAGACAAACGGCGAGGATTGGGATGAGGCATACGACAGAATATCCAAAAAATACTCCCATCGGAATCCGATTAAAATTAAACCTTTCAACGGAGGATCTACCACAGGAGGAAACGGCGATACACAAGACAACAAAGAAACGAAAGAAGAAACCATAGAATTCTTTGACTTTATTGAAACCGCCCTCTCCCGCATAAGTTCTGCCGTAAGCAGGTTAAAGGCAAAAGCTGAAAATGTTTTCAAGTCCCTTCAATCAAGGCAAGCCTCCTATGCTGAAACCATCACCAAAACCACAGAGGAACTCAACAAACAAAAAGAGGCATACGAACAATATATGGCGAAAGCTGAAAGTTACAATCTTGAGCCAGATTGGGTCGCTAAAATACAAAATGGAAGTATTGAGTTTGCGGAAATCAAGGACGACGGACTAAAGGAACGCATCCATGGTTACCAGGAATGGTATGAGAAGGCACTCAAATGCCAAGAACAGGCAGAAGAACTGGAACAAACCCTTACACAGCTCAACGTAGACAAGCTGCAATTGGGCATTGACAATGCAAATGCAAAACTTGAACGGCTGCAGTCTGGCGCCGACGCCATCCAAGGCAACATCGACGACGAAAAACGAAAGGTACGGAAAACAGATTACCAGAAATTGGACAAAAATAACAAGTCACAGATCCAAAACCTGCAGGAGCAGAACAAACTGCTGCTTGAACAGCAAAAACTAGTGGAAACAGATTCGGAAGAATGGTACAACATTCAAGAACAGATTGACAGCAACGCTGCATCCATCAAAGAACTGGAACGTGAAATTGCTGGAAATAAAAACCTGCGGATTGAAATTGACATCACAAAGGCACAGCGCTCCCTTGACAGCCTGTCAACATCTTACGACAAAATTTCAGGCAGAATCGAGAGCAAAGAATTATGGGGCGGTTCTGCCTCTGGTAAGGACTATTCCTCCCTGAACAAGAATGCCCAAAAACAGATCCAGGAACTATCAAGGCAAAACACATTGCTGGAAAAGCAGAAAAAGAATGTGGAAAAAGGCTCCGAAGCATGGCAGGAATACCAAGAGTCCATAAGGTCCAACAACGACTCCATCCAAGACCTTACAAATTCCATGGCTGAAAATGCCATCGCCGCCGCTTCCCTGGCAAGGCAAAATGCAGAACTTAAAAATGAAAAGGAAGCTGCTGCAGATGAAAAAATAAACGCAAGACTCTCCACTGCTTCCACTGCTTCTGGCAAAAATAAACTGTTAAATCACAAAATAGAAAATATTGACGACAAGCAGAAGAACTTAAAGGACGCTTACAACACAACCCAGAAAGCATACAACCATTATGGAGATAAAATAAAACATGCGGCACGTTCCAAAGTCTCCAAGAAAAACAAGAAACTTTTCACAGATGCAATCAAAAAAGCCAAATCTGGAAAACTCATCCCCTCCTCCATCATTCATGGCATTGTAACAGCGATGAAAACAGCATCCGGCAAAGAATACCGACAACTGCAGACACTCTTGTCCTACTGCAATTACTACAATGCCAATAAAAATGCCCAGGAGGAAAACAAACTCAACCTGGAACTGTATGCACTTACCGCACAGTCAGAAAAACAAAGTTTACGGCAGGAACAATTGCAGAACATTCTGGATGCAAAGCAGCGGAATGCAGACAGAGGGAGCTTGTCCATCGCAGAATCCGCAGCAGCAAAAAATCATAATATTGATACCCAGGCCAGGCAGTCTGAGAAAAACTCCCAGGCATATAAAAAAGCAAGGAAAACGTCTTCCTCCGACCGCAGAAAAGCTGGCAAAAAAATAGGCTTTGGCAGCACAAAGGCTTACAAAAAGCTTAAAAATAAATCGCTTAAGAAAAAACTAAAACAAGTAGTTTCCAACATTAAGAATGGCAGAAAAATCAGCAAAGACGGGCTGGATGCCGTAAAAGAATTTTGCCAGAAATACTTGGATAATAATCTGACTTACTATTACAACTGTGAGGCATACAACGAAGCCGTAGACAATGAACTGAGCGCAAAGGAGGCAGAGACGCTGGCAAAGGCAGAGGCATACGCCGCCAAACTGCAGGCAAAGCTTGACAAAGCTGCAAATACGGTCAGTGGAAGGGATTCAAAAAACCAGCTCTATTCTGCCGCGGCACAAAATGAAACAACCGCAAAAGCTAAGAACAAATGGGCGGACAAACAGATTTCCAATATCAGAAATAATTTGTCAACCTACCAAACTACATACAAAAAGGCTGCCTCAAACTATAATTCTGCAAAACAAAAAATAAAGCATTTTTCTGCCACGAACCAAAAAAAGAAGATTGTCGATAAAATTAAGAAAAACTATGTCAGCAAAAACAAGCTGATTCCTGCTGAATATATCGAAAAAGCATACACCGTTTCAGAAAGCTTTGGTCTCGCATGCAAAAACTATAATGAGGCGCTGGAGGCAAAAAACACGGCAAAAGCAACCGCCGACTTATACGCCCAAACAGCTAAAACGGAAACAGCGGCGCTTGCATTGGAAAAGATCAATAACATTGCCCAAGAATACAACAACAAACAAAGCAAAAACACGGCAAAAGCAGAACGAATCAATAAAGCAATGGATCTCAACCAGGCAAAAGGCTACCAGACCAGTACCAAATATTACAAACAACTGACCAAAAACGAAAAATTGAATCAAGCGTCACTAAAAGAAAAACGAGATAAAATGATGGCTTCCCTAAAAGAATCTGTAGAAAGCGGAAACATTACAAAATACTCCGACCAATGGTATGAAGCAGTCGCTGATATTGAAGCAGTCACAAAAGCAATCGACGACTCTACTCTGTCCATACAGCAATTTAAAAACCAAATCCAGCAGATCCAATGGGATAACTTTGACTATCTGGAAAACCAACTGCGGAATGTCACATCTGAAGTCAACTTTATGATCCATGAATTGTCCCGAAAAGATCTTGTCAGTGAGGAAAGCGGAAGCCTCACAGAAAATGGGAAATCTGCTGCCTACCTCCACGGAATCAATTATCAGACATCTTTGGAACAGGCAAGCGATTATATGGATGAACTTACAAAAATTGACCAGGAGCTTTCCAATGACCAATACAACAAGACACTGTTAGATCGAAGACAGGCGCTTACAAACTCCTACCAGGATGCCGTCAAAGCGGCACAGGAGGAAAAACATGCCATTATCGACCTTTACAAACAGGGATATGAGGCGCTTTCCAACAAGATTAAAACGTTAACCAGTGAATATGGGGAATTGTTGGACGCCGAAAGGGACGCGTTTGACTATCAGAACAATATCTCTGACAAGACAAAAGAAATCGCAGATATCCGAAAACAACTTTTTGCATACTCTGGAGATATGTCTGAGGAAACAAGGACAAAAATACAATCCCTTACCGTGTCACTGGAAGAGGCAGAAAAAGATTTGCAAGAGACACAATATGACAAATACATTTCCAATACAAAAGAAATGCTTTCTGACCTTAGTGAGGATTTTGACGATGCAATCCAGGAACTGATCGATTCCATGACAGAAAATTTTGACCAACTGATCACTGATATCAACCATTCTGCAAATGACGCCGCCCAGACAGTGGCAGACAACATGACTGGCATTGGTTACCTTCCAACAGAGCACTTTAAGAACATATTAGATGAATCCAACCTTGCGGCATCCGTCTCCGTCCTTGCAGCCGCAATAGACAGTTTTAACAAAGATATGCTGAAAAATGCTGATGATGCGGCAACCTCTGCCTCCACCCAAACTGCCGCTGAGGAAGCTGATAAATATTCGGAAAAAACCATCCCAAACAGAAAAGCAGAAACCCCAAATACCAACTCAATCTCTAAGAAAACAGACCTTGTTCCATCCAAATCCAACAAGACAAAAGTGAAAGAGAAAATAGCAACATCTGAAAACTACACACCAGACCTTGTTCCATCCAAATCCAACAAGACAAAAGTGAAAGGGAACGTAGCTGTATCTAAAAAACACACACTGGAATTTCTTGAAAAGCAAACTTATGAACTTACACCGATTGACCCACTTACCCTGAAAAACCGTATTTCTGTTTCTTCTTTTCTTCCATTGCCTATTTTGGGACAAAATGCTGGCAGTGCCGCAAGGAATGTAACTGTCTCAATCGATGAGGTCAATCTGCCCAATGTCACCAATTACGAAGAATTCCGGGAAGGGTTAATCCGGGATAACAAATTTGAACGGGCGGTCCAGTCCATGTCTATTGACCGGCTTTCCAGCAAAAGCACAAGCTTTGACAAACTTCGATACTTGAATTGACAAAGATGGCATTCTTGAAGGGGCTGCCGCAAAATGCAGGGATTACGCAACATATAGTAATAATACCGCAAATATCTATGCTATATGTTGTAGAAATTTCTCATTTTGCGACAGCCCCCGTTCAAACTTTCCCATATGATGATTTCGTTTCTAAATTACCAATCCATTTTATATAAAGGGGGATGACAACATGAATTTCTCACTGAAAGACAGAAAAATCCAAATTCAACAGAAACTGATCAAAGAATTAGAAATGGAAAATAACGATTTAAAAAAGCAGTTAGAACTTTGCAATACGGACCATATCAGAGAAAAGATTTTATTGACCGAACAACGTTATGAGGAATATATGGCATTAATTGACGAATTGAGCGAACTGAAACGGGAATATCAAGATCTGGTTTTGGAATTATCCAAAGAAAGACGAAACTTAAAAATTTAAACGATAAGGAGGCAAACAATGGCAGCCACAATCATAGATAAAAATGGGAATGCAGAAATTCCCACACTTATTTTACAGAACAGAAATTTTGAAAACATTTGCTGTATTCCAAATATTTCTGATTTAATCTACAAAAGAAATTTTAACAGTGCAAATGAACTTTCATTTACTGTTTATAAACCAACCAATCATACAATGGAATCCCTCTGGGATTCCATTGTGGATTTTAAGGTATTGTACGTTCCTGAGTTAAATGAACGGTTTGAAATCTATGTATCTACAACTGAAAGTGATACCACAAAAAAATCGGTAACTGCCGTTTCCTTATGTGAAGCGGAATTATCTGCAGTGAAATTATACGACTGCGAAATTAATACGGAGGCAGATATTTTAAATCCCGATTATGATGAACATCTGCCAACTTTATTTTACCGGAACCCAGAAGACTATATGAAGTTTGACTGGACAGATTCCAGATATCGCAACTATTCCGTGGCACAGAAAAAAGCAGCCTTGAAAAGAGCTTCCCTGATGCATCGGTTACTGGAAAAGGCGCCCCACTACTCCAACTTTGCCGTAGCGCCCTCCCTGATGGATCTCCAGCGGACGCTGCAGATCTCAGATTCAGACTTATACAGTGTTTTAACGGGTGAAGTCTCAGAACTTTTCCACTGTGTCTTCCTGTTTGATTCCACCACAAGGACTATATCCGCATACGATCTGTACAGCACTTGCAAACACTGCGGATATCGGGGAGATTATTCAGGTCAATGCCCAAAATGTGGAGAGACGGATATCCAAATGCCTTATGGAGAAGATACTACCATTTTTATTTCCAAGGAAAATCTCTCAACAGAAATCAACCTGCAGACCAATCAGGATTCCCTAGTCAACTGCTTTTATGTCGAAGGCGGCGATGACATTATGACCGCTGCTGTCCGTTCCGTTAACCCAAACGGTTCTCCCTATATTTATAGTTTTTCTGATGCCGTAAAGGCGGACATGCCCACGGCGCTGTCCTCAGCTTTGGAGGCATATGATACCAAATACCAGCAATACCAGACCAGCCAACGTTATGAATTGCAACATCAAGAGGTTGCACATTATAATTCCGTTGTGGCATATGTAAATGAAAAATTTCCAGACAACCAAAAAAACTATTCCAACCTTCCTGAAGTCCTGCTGGGATATCCTGCTGTAACCGCTTCCATATACCAGTGCATTGACCTGTATGAATTTATAGATATTTCCATGATGCCCACCCTTACCACTTCGCACCTCGGAATCGAAGATTCCATGCAGGCGATCTTAGAGGGGTTCCAAACGGGATTTGGCAGTGAAACAGAGCTTTTTTTTAACGAAATTGCCTTATGCAGCCATACCACGGCAATCACTTCCACCGTGGAGCGAGCCATTGCAAACAATGCAAAAATATTTTACAGTCCTGCATACTATGATTTTACGGTCCACACCGATACCTATACCAAAGCAGCGGCGCCTGCTTTGAAAGGAACCTGGACTGGAACCTTCACCCTCACAAGCCGCTCCCAAAAGGATGAGACTGGAAAAAACCTTACCTTGCAAAGCAGTGCCCTTACCCTATCCATCAGCGGCAATGTGGCATTATTTACAGAACAAAAAATTTACCGTGCCATGTCAGACAAAGACAAAATCAGCAGATACGACATTACAAACCGAAAGCTTGAGGAAACCGTGTTTTTGGCCCAACTTCAATTATATTCCCTGCAGGAACTGCAAAGCTTGTCCAATTCCTTCCAGGGATGTCTCGATATCCTTCTCTCTTCTGGGCTCGAAGGGGACAACAATATTGACCATATTTTAGACACCTACACCAATTTTTATACCAGAAGAAAAGAACTGGTTGACAAGGAAATTCCTAAACGGCAGGAAATGTTGGAAGCGATCAAATATTTTTACTATTTTGATTCCAATACAAAGAAAAGCTCTGGTTTCTTGCATACCCTCCAGCAGAATACAAACCATGACCTAAATCTGGAAGCCACCTTAAAGGCGCTTAAAGACGGTGAAAAACTCTGGAAAACATTCTGTTCTTACCGCCGGGAAGACAAATATTCCAATTCCAACTATCTTTCCGATGGGCTGACAAATGCACAGGTAATCGAACACGCCAAGGATCTGCTGGAGGATGCTGCAAAAGAACTTTACCAAGCAAGCCATATCCAGTATACCCTTACCGCCACCATGAACAACCTGCTTGCATTGGAGGCGTTTTCGCCCCTAACCTCCGCCTTCTCGGTGGGCAACTGGATCCGGTTGGAGATTGACCATAAAATCTTTAAACTCCGCCTGCTCTCTTACCAAATCAATTATGAAGATTTCCAATCTATTGATGTGGAATTTTCCACCACAGAAACCATATGGTCCGGCGTCTCCGATATCAAATCCATCCTTGGCTCTGCTTCCTCCATGGCAAAGTCCTACTCCGGGGTCATGCAGCAGATGCAACAGTCGAAAGATGCCTCTGAATATGTAAAAGGCTGGATCCGCGAAGGATTAAACGCTGCACAGACAAAATTTGTCAATTCTGACCATCAGGAACTTGTGATAGACCACCATGGGCTTCTTGCCCGGCGGCACGATGACCTCACAGACTCCTATGAACCTTACCAATTAAAACTACTCAGCAATGGGCTTTACACCACCTCTGACCATTGGAAAACCATTGACACAGGCATCGGCAGAATCAGTTATATTGACCCAGAGTCCAAGGAACTGGTAAATGATTATGGAATTATCGCCAAAACAGTGGTTGGAAAACTGTTTCTTGGAGAAAAGCTTGGAATCTATGGTGCCAATCATTCCATTGTCCTTGACCAAAACGGCATTACCTTAGACGGCGGCGTAATCAAATGGAAATCGCCCATCAAACAAACGGCCATCGAGGGATTAGATACTGCATTCTCTTCCCTTGCCCAAAATGCTTCTGCTTATACCAACAGTGAAATCCGCAAACTGGATGCAGCCGTGGCAAATTGCCTGGGGGTAAACAGCGGGACATTAATCGGAAGCCACTCTGTGATCTCTCCCTTTATTGCAGGCGGTTACTTAAACATTACCCACAGCCAAAATAAGAAAAAGGTTGTGATAGATCCCAATGGATTGACGGGCAGCGGCTATATCTTCCAGGTGCATAATGGTTCTGAGATATCCGTTGGGATCAAATCAGACGGCAGCGCCGAATTTAAAGGAACCGTACATGCTGTCAATGGAAGTTTTTCTGGCACTATTACTGGTTCTACCATAGAAGGCGGAAATATTTCTGGCACCACCATAGAAGGCGGTGTATTTGAAAGCATGATCATTTCACCCGAAAATAACAATATTCCATCAAGAACCTTTATAGAAGATGGGCTGTTAATTAACAGCGGCTATAATGCCAATCATAAACGGTCACTGACTCTACGTGAAGGTGTTCTATTTTTAGACAGGGAAGACGAACTCTACAATATGAGTATCGATGCCGAAAGCTTGACAATCTATAAAAAGCATGGCGGTGTATTTACGGTAAATGCCAGTATGTATTTTAGTACACGCCTGAAATCTTACTTTGAATCCCATGTATATATGTCTCAAAATGTGTATTTCGCCGATGGGACAGATTATTATATAAATTCTTCTGGAAATGCCGTATTCAAAGACCTTTCCGTCAAAGGAACTTCCAGCTTTTCCGGGCTTATCACTGGCACCATCACGAATGCCCAGAAAGCCGGATATGTCAAGAAACTGTGGAACTCCAACACAGAAAATGAGGATGAGTGCGATATTGTCTTTACCACGAATTACAACTTTCGCCCCAATACCTATATCCATTACAGCGGCTCCAATGCCGTATCCAAAAATGCCACTGGAAAAATATCATTGGGGACAAGCAGTTACCGCTGGAAAGATATCTTTGCAGATACAAACGAGATTGTCTTTTCTGACCGCAACTTAAAAAGCAACATCACCCCTCTGACAGAACGACATATGGACTTCTTTATGCTGCTTCTCCCTGTGTCTTTTACTTTTATAGAAGGCAGCTCCGGCAGGACACACATTGGATTTATCGCGCAGGACGTGGAAGAAGCAATGGCAAAATGCGGTTTCACTGATTTGGATTTTGCCGGATTTTGTAAAGATGTAAAAGTCCATTGTTCCATAGATGAAAACGGGCGGGAAACCGAGGAACCAATCCTGGATGACAATGGAAACCCAGAATATATCTATTCCCTGCGCTACAGTGAATTTACAGCATTAAACACCTTTATGATACAGAAAAACAGGCAGGCGGTCAAAAACCTGCAGCAAGCATTTGAAAACTATATCGGATTTGAGCTGGCTTCCACCTGTGCAGACGGTAAGTAGTCAAATACCCCGCAGCAAGCTACGGGGCATGACCTGGCTTGTTCTTTCTGCCCCAAGGGGCGGGGTATTTGCACCCAAAGGGCACCTACCCTCGCGGCTGTCTGCACTCCGTTTCGGTCCATGCTTCACATGCGCCACTGGCGCATAGCACCGTCAAATATCCATGCAAACATGTCTATGTTCCTAAGTGCCCTTTGGGTACATTGCTCGCGGGAATAAATTTATATTTTTGACAACAATCTGATGAAAATACTTCTATCTAATGAACAAATCCCTGGATAAACAGATTGATCCCTTCATAGCCTGTTGCCAGATTAATATTTTGACCTTCATCAAATCCAGCCGTACTAATGCCGATAACCTCCCCATACATATTTAACAGCGCTCCGCCAGAACTTCCATGGGAGATGGGCGCCGTAAACTGTATCATATCCACATCGTTGATCACACGAAACCCTGAAATAATTCCGTCTGACACAGAATTAAACAGCCCCAAAGGACTTCCAATCGCCACTACACGCTGCCCCCGCACCAATTTTTTACTGCCAGAATAAATGGGAAGGGGCTGCAGCGTCCGGTCAATCCGAAGAACCGCAAGATCCAGCATAGGATTATATTTAATGACCTGATCTGTCTCGTATACTGTTTCTTCTTCCTCAATCCGCACAGAATAGAAACATCCGCCAGTTGCCACATGGTTATTGGTCAATATGTAACCCTTCCTGCCAATCATAATTCCAGATCCAACTCCAATCATCTCTCCGCGTCTGTCGTGTATTCCAATCAACACAATCGAAGAAGAGAGAAGCGCCAGCTCCTCATAAGTTTTCTCCCTTCGTTGTGAGGAAGAGGGTCTTGACTGTGCCTGGGAAGCAGCACTGGCGGTTGTATTTTGCTCCGGCGGACTGGTGCGCATAAGCTTATTTTCCTGCCTTCCTCTTTCCGTTTCCACTTTCCCTTTGCGATTCCGTTCCGGCAAGGTGATACGCACAGGCTCATTTTCCTGCCTCCCTCTTCCCGTTTCCACTTTCCCTTTACGATTCCGTTCTGGCAAGGTAATGCGCACGGGTGCTGACCCTTGCTGGCCATTTGCCTCCTGCCTGGAAACCTCGTGCAAATTCGAAGCAGAAGACCTATAATTCTCATAATTATAAATGGGAAACCCTGTTTGTACCCAACCGCCCAACCGATAGCTTTTGGACAAACCCAATTGTTCCATGGACGGCTCAATATCCTGCCTGCCTTGAATCAAAAGCACATCCATGCCCAGCAATGTGAGAAAATAATAAAAGAGATACTCCTGGCGGCGTACCACATTATCTGCCACGATCTTAATGGAACCCTGTTCTTCCCATTTCTGGGGAAAGTGTTTTAAGATCTGATCCAGCCAAAACAACAATTTTACCACAAAATTTTTCTGAATGGAATCGTTTACCGTGCCTTTACTATCCTGCAAAACATGTAAGACATCCAAACATGCATTACATAACACCCTGGTTGGAAGTTCCGCCCTCTTGGCTCCTTTTGTTTCCAGTGTTCGTTCCCCACTCTTCTTCCACTGTTCGTAGCAACTCAAATAGTATGCTGTCTCTGTCTGTCCAGTTAGCCCTGGCAATGCTGACATTCGCAGATAGATACACTGATTCTGTGCCATGGCAGCACTTAGCCTGGCATCCATCTGTTCTACCTCCTGCAAAAGAGTCCCGCTGCTACCCAGTAATCTAATAAAATATACTTCTTTTATATTTTGGGAAAATCCCCCCTTAATTTGCTCAAAATCCATAATTGATGAGATCTCCCTAACATTATGCCGAAATTTCAGTATTTCTTCCATCGTAACCCACACCTTACATAAATTAATAAATAAATCTATTTCATCATTTTATCATATCATCATCATTTTTTCTATCATTTCCCATCTTTTTATGTTATAATAAATATTCAGGGGGTATCATATCAAATGGCAGGCACATGACATTTGCAGATATTGCAAAAGCAGCTCACGCGCCGCCGCAGGAACGCCGATGGCGTTTTTAATACTCCGACACTTAACTGCCGGAGTAATATAAATTCAAAGGAGCTTTCTCTCAATGAAAAATTCCATACGATACTATAGTGTCGGCGCCCTGCTGTACTGCCCGGCAAATAATGAAAGTATTGTACAGTCAATTGTTACAGGAAGATTTGGCAATTTGTTTTCCTTGGCACTCTGCCTGGAAGATACCATCCGGGACGACCGTGTAAAGGAAGCTGAAACGATTCTCATCTCCTCCCTGAAAAAAATATATGAACAACATTTGAGGGAGGCACTTTACCTTCCCAAAATATTTGTGCGGATCCGCTGCCCAGAACAAATTCCATCACTGCTGCACCGTCTGGAAGATGCCCGTGAACTTTTATGGGGCTTTATTATTCCGAAATTCTCTCTGGAAAACGCAGATGAATATCTTTACACGATGGAAAAAGCCAATCAATCAACTACACAAAGGATTTATATGATGCCAATATTTGAAAATCCTTCGATTATCAACCTGCAGAACCGATATTCCATTTTATATACATTAAAGGAAAAACTGGATGATGTGGAAGAACTGGTGCTGAACATCCGTGTAGGCGGCAACGATTTATGCCACATGTTTGGATTCCGCCGCCGTAGTACGGAGTCCATCCACGCCCTGCGTCCCATCGCAAATATTCTTTCTGATATTATGACGGTGTTTGGCATGGACTATGTAGTCTCTGGTCCTGTATGGGAATATTACAATGGTCCTAATTGGAAATCTGGATTGGAAGCAGAACTGATACAGGACAGGTTATGTGGTTTTGTCGGAAAAACTGTCATCCATCCTAACCAGATTTCCGTGGTAAATCGTGCTTACCAAGTATCAGAACATGACCTTTTGGACGCAAAGGCAATCCTGAATTGGGATTCTGGACACAATTCCCTGGTTTCTGGAAGCATCCAGAAAGAACGCATGAATGAATACAAAACACATTACAATTGGGCACAAAAAACAGTTATGCTTGCCGAAGTTTTTGGTACAAAAGAATCGTAAATCCCAGGATACAAGAACTGGCAACCCTCTAGGAAATTTCCTTTTTATATCTCCCGAATATAAATCCTTCCATATATAAATTGGAAACGATTTAGGAAATTTCCTTTTTCTTCAACTCAAACACCCCACAGTAAACTGACGGGGCATGTCTTATCTTGTTTTTCACAAGTGCGTCCCAAGGGGAGGGATATTTGCACCCAAATGGCATTTAGCCGCGCGGGAAGAAAACTTGAATGTTATGATACAAAAACCTGCCGTTATGCGTCTGCCAGTTTTTTTATTATTCCACATGTCTTATAATGAATCAGAGGATGCATTTCTATAGGAACTTCCTTTTCCTTTGCCAGCCGAAGAAGATGTGCCAGACAAGGGTCGTCCTGATATTTTTCATCTATTAAAATCTTCCATGGAACCCTCCGCAGCAGTACCCGGGTAGTTTCCCCGATCCCTGGTTTTATCAAGTTGATATCGGTAATACCATATTCTGCTGCCAGTTCCTTGACCTCTTCCAGCCCTGTTCCATCCAAATTTTTCCTGATCTTACCTGTCCCCACTCTTTGCGTAACATCCTGGTTTCCTTTTTCATCTGATGTAATTCCATGGTTTCCTTTTTCATCTGATGTAGCTTCCTGTAAAACCTGCTGGCTTTTTGATGACCCTATCTCAAATTCCTTCTCAATAGTATCAATAAACTCATAGGACAAATCTTTATCCTTCAATTCCCCATAATACACTGCACCATGGAAATCTTCTTTTCCAATAATGTCATCCCTCAAAAATGTCCGGCTCACCAAACCAGAGACTGTGCAGTTCAGGCATGAACTTGGAATCAACAGATCTTCGTGAGTGCCACAAAATTCTGTTACATTTGCCGGGTCGGCAACCACTGCAATTTCAGAGGGAATTCCTGGAAATACTTCCAATTCCTTTTTCAGCTCGTTTAAAATAGCTCCCTTCCCAATCCAGCCGTCCACAAAGACAAGCCGTGCTGGTTCATAGCGCTCCAACAAAAACTTCATAGCATTTTTATCAATTCCCCTGCCCCGGATAATTGAAATTGCATAGTGCTTTACTTCAATACCATATTTTAAATAAATATACCGTTTCAGCAAAATCCCAATGGGAATTCCTGCCCTTGCCAAAGACACCAGCACCACCTGACTTCCCCTTTTTTTTAGAATAAGCCCTGCAAGCCTTCCAATTGCCTGTGCTGTGGGCTTGGCATAGTTTTTCAGCGCTTCCCGATATACCTGCATATAGGTTTTACTTGGAACATATTCAATGGGAAGCATTTCACAATAATGCTTCCCAGACTGAATCAGCCGCTCCCGCTCTTTTGTAGGCTGTGGTTCCACCAATCCAGTAATGTCTTTCAACAGCAGTATTACATCCTCTTCACGATAGGAACTTCTCATTTTCACACCACCTGTACCATATGATATTTTGGTTTCCTGCATCTAGTAAGGCATTTGCCAAAGACTCTATCCCTTTTGGGGAATTTCCTGGCGCATCGCTTATAATTAACACCTGGTCATACGCTTGCAAATCGTATACATAGGTCTTTCTTCGCTCCTCATACAGACTCCACAATTCATACCGAGTATGGAGTGGATAGCCTTTCTCTGTACTTACTATAATAGGGCTTCTGGTGGTAGCATGGCAATTGACAATACAGCCCGCTTCCTCCAGCTTAGACGCTGCAAAAAGCGCCGGGTACATAAATTCCTCTGTGCCAAGAACCAGGCAGCGTTTGCCCCTCTCTGCCAGACAGGTCCTTAAAATCTGATTCCAAAGGCTCTCACAGGCATGTGCATAATCCTTTCCCTCTACAAATCTTCTTGCATTTCGATAACCAGACAAAAAAATTTCCTGACAGTCCACTTTTTGTATATTTCTGACACTTCCCTTATTATTTTTAAAATTGTTTTCTTGTTTTGTTCCATAATCTTGCATAAAACATGCAGTTCCCTGATCGTTCCCCCTTTGCCCTATAGAAATATATTCTCCATCTCCAGAATAATTTTCCGCCTTGCTGATATAAAGACTATGATCTGTTTTCACCAGATAATGCAATGCAATCTGGTGTTTTTGATACCGCTGCAACGCCTCCTCATCCATACCATTTAACAGAGAGGCAACTGCATATTGTATTTCTCCTGGATAAACTTTTTCGAGAATTCCAACAATATTCAAAATCGTATTTCCTGTTGTCACCTCATCTTCCACAAACACTACCCTGTCAAAACATGGGAGCTTTCTGTCTAGGTCATCTTTTACCAGTTTTTGTTCTGTAGCATGGCTGTGGGATTCCGTAAAATACAGATATTCTACTCCAGAAACCTCCTCCCTTGTGGTCTGGATATAACCAGATTCCAACTTTATTGCAAGCCTCGCCCCAATGGCTGTCGCTGTCTCAGCAAAACCAACCAGCAACAATCGTTCTTTTGGATAAGATGAACCCAAAACTTCTGCCAATTGGTCCATCATCTGGAACACCTGCCTGGGGCTTACCGGAATATGTTTGCCCTGGAGAGGATTTACCACAAGGTAGTTTCGCTTTTTATTATTTTCTCTCTTGGCAACCCTGACTAAATCTGCCTCCTGATAGATCATTGCTGGTACCTTCCTATTTCTTCCTTCTCATAAATCATTGCCTGCACCTTCCTATTCCTGCCTTCTCATAAATCATTGCCTGCACCTTCCTATTTCATATTTTTCAAAAGGTTCACCATCTCAATTGCTGTACATGCCGCATCATAGCCTTTATTACCTGCTTTGGTCCCTGCACGCTCAATCGCCTGTTCAATATTATCCGTGGTCACTACGCCGAAAATCACTGGAATATTTGTCTTTAAACCGACGGCAGCAACACCTTTGCTGACCTCCGCACATACATAATCATAGTGGGTTGTGGCTCCCTTGATTACGGCGCCAAGGCAAATCACAGCATCGTACTCTCCTGATTCAGCCATTATCTGTGCTGTCAGAGGGATTTCAAAGGCGCCTGGCACCCAGGCAAGGGTGATATCATCATCCACTACGCCATGACGAATTAATGCATCCTGCGCGCCGCCAACCAATTTTGATACGATAAATTCATTAAACCTAGATGCCACAATTCCAATTTTTGTTCCATTTGCTACTACATTTCCTTCTAATACTCTCATTTTTTCCTCCATTCTGTGCACTTTTCAGCACATTGTACCTTATAGGTACAAGTCAAATACCCCGCAGCAAACTACGGGACATAACCTAAATTCTTTCAACCTTATTCTTCTTTTATCAATGAATCATTCTAGTAATTTGTCATATGGTGCATTTTGGTCTGTTTGGTTTTTAAGTAAAATACATCCGTATTTTTTGCCGGCATCTGAATGGGTACCCGTTCCTCAATGGAAATGCCATATCCAGATAATCCTGTAATTTTTCTGGGATTATTGGTCAAAAGCCGAAGTTTTTGCACCCCCAGGTCGTGCAAGATCTGGGCTCCAATGCCATAGTCCCGCAAGTCAGGCGCAAACCCCAGCTTCACATTGGCTTCCACTGTATCAAACCCTTGTTCCTGCAGTTCATAGGCTTTCAGCTTGTTTATTAGTCCAATTCCCCTGCCTTCCTGGCGCATATACAACAAAATGCCCCTGCCTTCCTGTGCAATTGCTTTCATTGCCGCATCCAATTGTTCCCCACAGTCACAGCGCCCAGAACCAAATACATCTCCAGTAAGGCACTCAGAATGAACCCGGCACAATACAGGTTTTCCATCGGAGACCTCTCCCATAACCAAAGCCACATGGTGTTCCCCATTCAGCTTATTTACATATCCATAAATCTCAAATTCCCCATAACGGGTAGGCATTTTTGCATGTGCCTCCTGCTGCACCAGGCTATCCTGTTCCATCCGGTAACGAACCAGATCCGCCACTGTGATCACTGTCATCTCAAACTTTTCTGCCAACTCTAAAAGTTCTGTCGTCCGCATCATTGTTCCATCTTCCCGCATAATCTCACAACAGAGCCCGCATGGTTTTAACCCCGCAAGTATTGCAAGATCTACCGTTGCCTCTGTATGTCCAGTGCGCTTCAGAACACCGCCTTCCCTTGCTTCTAAGGGAAACATATGCCCTGGTCTGCGAAAATCCTCTGGTCTCGCACCATCCTTTACCGTCAACAATGCTGTTTCAGACCGTTCATAAGCAGAAATCCCCGTATCCGTATCAATACCGTCAATCGATACAGTAAATGCAGTCTGATGATTATCTGTATTCTGTTCTACCATTTGTTTTAATCCTAATTGCTGACAAAGCCCTTTGCTCATTGGCATACAAATCAGCCCTTTTCCATGGGTTGCCATAAAATTTATATTTTCTGGGGTGGCAAACTCAGCAGCACAGACAAAATCCCCTTCATTTTCCCGGTCTGGGTCATCAATCACCATCACAATCTTTCCTTGGCGGATATCAGCCACTGCCTGTTCCACCGTGTCAATTTTTTTTCCCATATTCCCTACTTCCTTTCTCAGAAAAACCCTTCTAAATTCAGTAAACCTTCTTCAGTAAGCCTTCTTTCCATTTTCCACACGGAAATCAATTTTCAAAGCCACCTGTTTTCCTTGCCTATTTACAAAAACCCGTGTTCCATCAGGAAATTTTCTGTAATCCTGCTCTCTGTATCTCTGGGAGTTTTGTCAAGAAGAAATTTTTCTACATACTTGCCCACAACATCACATTCAATATTTACCATACTTCCTGTTTTTTTTTCGGTCAATGCTGTCTCCTGGCGGGTGTGGGGAATCACGGATACCTGAAAATCCTGCTCTGTTACCTTCGCCACAGTAAGGCTGATTCCATCCAACGCCACAGACCCTTTCTCCACAATATAGCGAAGCAGCCCCTCCTCTGCTTTTACCGTATACCAAACTGCATTTTCCTCCTGGACGATAGATGAAATATGTCCAGTCCCGTCAATATGCCCTGATACAATATGCCCTCCAAATCTGCCGTCTGCTGCCATGGCACGCTCCAGATTCACTGCTCCTGGCACAGAAATCCCAGACAGGCTGCTGCGGCGCATGGTCTCTGCCATCACATCCGCCGTAAATCCATCTTTCATAAGCGCCGTTACGGTCAGGCAGATTCCATTGACAGCAATACTGTCCCCTATTTTTGTTCCCTCCAAAATCTTTTGACAAAGAATCTTAACCTGCGCAGACACCGTACCTTTCTTGATTTCACACAAAGTCCCTGTCTCTTCTATGATTCCGGTAAACATATTTCCTCCTTTCCGATTCTCCCAGTAATACAGATATCTTTTCCAAAAGAAGAAATCTCTATCTCCTTTAATTCCACCGCATCTTTCATATACAAAATTCCTTTGCCCTCCACTGGGGATTTCGCCTTAGCTCCTGCTACCAGTTTCGGTGACACAAACGCGTATACCCGCTGCAGCAGCCCTTCCTGTAATATGGAAGCATTTAATGTACCTCCGCCTTCCAAAAGAATACTGTCAATTTTACGCGCACCCAACTGGCACAAAAGCTGCCTTACATCCAATTGTGGGAAACTGCCCGCATCCTTCAAAGGGATTTCTAACAAGGTCACTCCTTTGCTTTCCAGATAATTTTTTGTGTCTTCCACACTGAGAGGCATTTTATCTTGCATCGGATTCACTGTCTGCCGGCTGTTTTTCAATTCCTTTGGCATACCAAATTTCTGATTGATACGAAATTCCTCTGCTGCATGTGGATTCCAGGCAAGAATTGTCTCGATCTTAGCAGCCGTCTTTACAATCTGGCTGTTGAAAGGCATGGAAAGCCTGGCATCACAGACAATGCGAATGGGATCTTTTCCTCCCTCCATCCGACAATTTAACAAGGGGTCATCAGCAAGCACAGTGCCAATCCCAACCATAATCCCACGATAACGATTGCGCAGAGACTGGACATAATCTCTCGCCTCCTGCCCAGTAACCCACTTCGAGTCCCCGGTTTCACATGCAATTTTTCCATCCAGGGTCATGGCATATTTCATTGCCACAAAAGGCATCTGATTCTTTATATAATGAAAAAAAACCTCGTTTAATGCAAGGCATTCTTCCTGCAAAATGCCAACCTCCACCTGCACCCCATGCTCTTTCAAGATTTTGATTCCATTTCCTGCCACTTTTGGATTCGGATCCAGACACCCCACATAGACCTTTCGAATCTTCTTTTCCAAAATAATTTCCGTACAAGGCGGCGTCTTTCCATAATGGCAGCAAGGTTCCAGATTTACATAAAGTTCTGCGCCTTCTGGATTTTCTTCACAGTGCAGCAGGGCATTGCGCTCTGCATGGAACCCGCCATGTTCCTGATGGCAGCCGGTTGCTATCACTCTGCCGTCTTTCACCACCACACATCCCACCATAGGATTGGGTGAAACTTTTCCAGCCCCCTGGCGTGCCAAATCGAGTGCCATTTGCATATAATCCTGATGTGTCTTTTCCGTTTTCCCCTTACTTTCTAAATCTTCTTCAATCGCCATTTGCATGTAATTCTGAGAGATTCTCTCCGCTTTCCCCTTACTCTCCAAATCTTCCACACCTTCCCTTCTTTCTGCCTCTTTTTACGGTATTCTTGAAAAATGTGCTGAAATTCAAGACCCGCTTCCTATGTTCTTTTCTATCCTTTCTGATCCATCATTTATCAATTCCGATAACTTCCCTTTAAAAACGGGGAAATATGTTTATAAATCAATATTGTGATCCCTACACTAAGCAGTCCCTTAACCAAAGTAAATGGTGCATTAAACACAACCAAGCATTCTAAAATTGTTTCAACTCCTGGGAAAATTGCCTGATACGCCTTTAAAATCGCCTCCTTCGCCATAAAGTTATAATAAAAAGGATATACGATATAAAAATTGGAAAGAATGCTGGCAGACGCCATCAATACGGCACCAGTCCCTGCTCCTAAAATGGCGCTTTTTTTTCCCTTCCATCTTTGATAAATCAAACCTGCAGGAAGGACAAAACAAATTCCCAAAATAAAATTCGACAGTTCACCCACACCTCCCGTCGAGGTCATAAACAAATGCAGCAGGTTTTTCACCAGACAAATCATTACACCACTGGCTGGTCCCATAGCAAATGCCCCCAACAATGCCGGAAGCTCTGATAAATCCAACTTAATAAAAGATGGCATAATAGGGACAGAAAATTCCAAAAACATTAAAACAAACCCAACCGCAGAAAGCATTGCTGTCATAGTCAGTTTCCATATATCTACCCGTTTTTCTGCTGATAAACCCATTTCAAACACTCCTTAAACAAAGTGGGCAAGCCCACTAAAACCCCCTTCCCCCATTCTTTGGGGAGGGGGATGCCACTTTGCCGCGCCGAGTGCGGTGACGCAGTGACATCTTCTATTTGTGCGCGTGCGCATATTTTTTATCATATAGGGAATTCTTCCGAATTCCCTATATGATAAAAAACCCTGAATCCAGATAGATTCAGGGCTTATACAGCTACTTTTATATAAACGCAACTTCTTCTCCCATCCAGACTATACGGTCGGTTTTGGATTCTCACCAAATCATGCCAAGCGGCTCACGGACTTGCCTTCTATCAGGTATCACCGTCGGTCGGGAATTCCATCTCTCTGTCAAAATAATATGTAACAAAAAACTTCATTACACGCACTCCGAAAGAAATAGTCACCCTGCCCTGAAGAACTATATATTTCACTTGATTTTATAGATGTATTTTACTCTATTCAGATATGTCTGTCAATAAAAATTGATGGATGATTCTATTATTTGCGATTCTAGAAGCATTACTCATCTTTATGCATCTTTTTCCAGTATTGATACATTCTCCTTAATTTATTTACCTCCTTCCCTTTCCTTTGTCCCCATCGAAAATATTCTTCCAATGATGTATAATCTTTGGATGTGGCTCTGTATTTTGGATATCCACTCCAATATTCTTCATATATCTCCATACCTAATACAGAAAATGGTCCTTCCCCATTAATGAGATGTTGAATATTTTTCGTCTTAAAAGATCCAATATTTTCTGTATTTCCGCTGCCTGGTTTCTTGCCGGCAATCTTATATTTTTCCTGAACAAAAACCTCTACATCTTTATATGGCACAGGTAAATATTTCAATTGCTCCATCTGGTACATTTTTCCTTCACCAGCATTTTTATTCCTTGTATATACAAAACCAATTACATAATGCTTTTTTATATTGATAGTATGGAAACATTATATTTTTTGTTCCATTCCTCATAAAAGATGCATAGGAACCAAGGGTAAAACTATATCTCTTTAACTCTCCATTTTTATTAAACTTTCGATAGGTTGCTTTGATGTCGATTGCAATTTTTTGACAATCCCCCCTGCTCTTCATTAATGTAAAATCTGGATAAACGGTTTGCTGTTCAGAAGGTTGAAGAATAAAATCATTCTCATCTGCTATTTCCTGCAAAAGATTATATGAAATAAGTTCAAAGATTCTCCCTATCAACTTAGAATCGCTTCCCAACGAAATAATTCTTCCGTCTGTTGCAAGAAGCCCACTTACTTCCCAATTAATTCCCTTCTCTGCCATTTTTGTATAAAACACATCTATAAAATCAAATTCCATCCTTATCCCCTCTATTTATTTAAATTAGACTTCTATCTGGTTGTTCAATTTCTGGAAATACAAATGCTAATTGTTCATATTCAACTTTTTTTCTTTTCCCACTGTCAGTGGATCATAATTCATTAAAAGTGCTTCCATCATAAAACTGCGATTTTTCTCTTTTGCCCCAACATGGTAAAAATGCTCCTGGTTTCGCTTATGGCAGCCTTTCCAAACAGTATCTATATATTCGTTTTTTCTGTATTTATTTTCATCCCATGTGGACACGATAAATTTTGCACCAGAAGCATACAACTCATCACGCAATAAAATTTCATGTTCCTCATCCCAGCTATCGTAATAATCTACATGTCTGCCAATATATGGCGGGTCACAATAAATAAAATCATTCTCTGACGCTTCCCTAATTGTTTCCTCAAACGGGGCTGTCGCACTAAATAATTAGTGCGCAGCTCCTTTTCTGTACAAAAAATTACAGCCGGACTTCGAAAAGTCCGGCTGTTGGTGTAAAATATAAGTATGCGAAAACCTATATATTTACATCAAGA